>CAZZPI010000092.1:0-8223 GCA_964655865.1 uncultured Nitrospiraceae bacterium | reverse complement strand
TCATCGAGAAGGGACGCGTTGGCGAGCGGCAGGGCGGTGAGATCCGCCACCATCGTCTGAAAGTTGACCAAAGCTTCAAGGCGGCCTTGAGCGATCTCGGCCTGATACGGCGTGTACTGCGTGTACCAGCCGGGGTTCTCCAGGATATTCCGCTGAATGATCGGCGGCGTGACACACCCGTAATACCCCATTCCGATCAGCGAGCGGCACACGCGATTCTGCGCCGCGATCGAACGGAGTTCTGCGAGCACGGCCTGCTCGCTCCGCTGCGCCGCCAATGCCAGTGGCTGTCGCAGCCGAATATCTTCGGGCACCACCGCATCGGTCAGCGCGTCGAGTGACTGCAACCCCAAGGTCGCCAGCATCTCTCGAATTTCGTCTTCCGTCGGACCGATGTGCCGGTGGACGAAGGTATCGATCGGTTCTAGAAAGTCAGGTGTATTCATATTCATGAAGAGAAAAGGGCGGGGGAATAGTGTGTGTTTGTAAGCGCGTAGGAGCTGGGCCTGTTAGGTTGCAGAATTCACCTCGCCCTCTGGTTGTCGGCGGATCGGCTCCGTTCATTCACTGTCGTCGGATTATAGCAGGATGGTGCGGCGTTTGAAACGACCGCCGTTCGTTCCATCGGAGTTCACTCTCGAGCGTCGAAGCAGCGATCGAGCGCCGGGTGTCAGCTTCAGTCCATCTTACTACTGGTGCGAACTCCGAGGATAGCCGACCCGCCGTCTCCGATGCACCATCGGCTCCCCATGTAGGTACACGCGCAACGCATCCATTCCCGAAGGGCGCTTGCGTTCTCACGGGCTGTTCGGTTACTAGGAAAGATCGGAGGGCGGGCGTCTTAGATGAAGATGCACGATATCGTGATCGTCGGGGCGGGCTTGGCGGGGATGCGGGCGGCCATCGCGGCACCAGCCGACCTCGACGTGGCTCTCATCTCGAAGGTCCATCCCGTGCGCAGCCACTCGGTCGCCGCACAGGGCGGAATCAACGCCGCCCTGGGGGAGAACGATTCCTGGGAAGCGCATGCTTTCGACACGACCAAAGGCGGGCTTTACCTGGGCGACCAGGACGCGATCGAGGCCATGTGTCGCGAAGCCCCGCAGGACATCCTCGAGTTGGAACGGATGGGCGTCATCTTTAGTCGAGACGCGAACGGTCGTATCGCGCAACGGCCGTTCGGGGGAGCGGGATTTCCCAGAACCTGCTATGCCGCCGACCGGACCGGTCATGCGATTCTCCATGCCATGTATGAGCAGCTCCTGAAGCGCCGCTGTTTCGTCTACGAAGAGTGGTACGTGACCTCTCTCATCGTCGAGGACGGCGTGTGCCGAGGCGTGATCGCGTGGGACCTGCTCCACGGCGGGGTACAGGCTATCGGGGCGAGGGCGGTGGTTCTGGCCACGGGCGGGAGCGGCCGGGTGTTTTTGACCAGCACCAACGCCGTCATCAACACGGGCGATGGGATGGCGCTGGCCTATCGGGCCGGCGTGCCGCTGGAAGACATGGAGTTCGTTCAGTTCCATCCCACGACGCTCAAAGACACTGGCATCTTGATCACGGAAGGCGCGCGCGGCGAAGGGGGCTATCTCTTGAACACGCTCGGCGAACGGTTCATGAAAAAGTACGCCCCGGAACAAATGGAGCTCGCGACCCGCTCCACGGTGTCGCTGGCTATTGGCCGGGAGATCCTCGAAGGCCGCGGCGTGGACGGCTGCGTCCTGCTCGACCTCCGGCATCTTGGACGCGCTCGAATTCTGGAGCGGCTCCCGCAGATCCGCGAGTTGGCTTTGGAGTTTGCCGGGCTGGACCCGATCGAAACGCCGATCCCGGTCCGCCCGGGCGCGCATTACCAGATGGGAGGTGTCCGGACCAACCAATGGGGTGAAACCGAACTCGCGGGGCTTTACGCGGCGGGTGAGTGTGCCTGCGTGAGCGTCCATGGGGCCAATCGCTTGGGCGGGAATTCGCTGCTCGAAACCATCGTGTTCGGCCGCCGCGCAGGAACCAGAGCCGGCGCCTATATGCGAAACATCTCGCCGAAGTCGGTCGGGCATACCGCCCTGCGAGCCGAGCAGAACCGGGTGCGGCGGTTGTTGACCAACCCCGGTCCCGAGCGGGCCTGGCAAGTGCGGGACGACCTCGGGAAGCTCATGAGCCAGAACCTCGGCATCTTCAGGACCAGCCAGTCGATGGCCGAGGCCAAGGACCGACTCCGTGAACTGCGAGCCCGCGCGGAGGCCGTGTGTGTCCAAGACAAGGGCCGGGTTTTCAACACCGAGCTCATCCAGGCGCTCGAATTGCAATCCCTCGTGGACGTCGCCGACACGATCGTCGCCAGCGCCCTGGCTCGTCAGGAAAGCCGGGGAGCCCACTATCGCTCGGATTATCCCGCACGCGACGATTTGAACTGGCTCAAGCACACGCTGGCCATTCGAACTCCCGAGGGGCCCGTGTTAAAGTATGTGCCGGTTACGATCACCCGGTTTCAGCCAAAATGAAGGTACAGGGAAAGGCGGCAGAGACACCGGGTAACAGGAATCGAGCTGGTCTACTCGCCCATCACCCAGACCTCTCGCTCCTGCCCGCAGCCATATGAGAGTGCTGGTCATCGAAGACGAAGCCAAGGTGGCCTCCTTTATTAAGCGGGCCCTGGAAGAGGAGAGCTACGCCGTGGACCTTGCGGCCGACGGCCAGCAAGGCCTGGATCTTGGCCTGACCGGCAGCTACGATCTCATTGTCATCGACCTCATGCTGCCCACGCTTCCTGGCCTGGAGGTGCTGAAACATCTGCGACGGGAAAAGGTCTCCGCGCCGGTCTTGATTCTCACCGCCCAGTCACAAGTCGATCAGAAGGTCAAAGGTCTCGATGCCGGCGCGGATGATTATCTGACCAAGCCGTTCGCGATCGACGAGCTCCTCGCCCGCGTGCGTGCGTTATTGCGGCGCGGGACGACCGAAGCCCCGGGCATCCTCCAAATCGACGACCTGATCTTGAATCCCGCAACCCGCGAAGTAACCCGCAATAGCCAGCGCATCGACCTGACGCTGAAGGAATATGCGCTGTTGGAGTACTTCATGCGCCACGCGGGACGGGTGCTGACACGCCCGATGATTTCCGAACACGTGTGGAACCAAGATTTCGACACCTTCACCAACGTCATCGACGTGTATGTCAACTACCTCCGCAATAAGATCGATCGCGGCCGCTCACGTAAGCTCATTCACACCATCCGTGGCAGCGGATACATGCTGAAGGCCGACTGATGCCTCTCCGGCTTCGCCTCACCCTGTGGTACGGAACGGCGCTGGCGCTGATCCTCGTCGTGTTCGCCACTATCCTCTACATGGTGACGGCTCGGGGTCTCCGGGACCAAGTCGATCAGTCGCTCGAAGAAACGGCCATGACGGCGGTGCGCTCGCTGGAAGAGCGCGGCTTTCTGCCGCTCCTGAGCGAAGAAGAGCTCCTGTCGCAGTTCCCCGAGCTGGCGCGCATCGACAAGTTCTTCCAAATCTTCAGCCCCTCGGGAACCATCACCATCCGGTCGCCCAGCATCAAGCAGCATGATGTACCCCTCAGTCGGACCGCGCTCGACGTCGCCTTGATGGGGAAAAGCATTTTCGAGTCGGCGAAATACCCCAATGAGCCTCCGCTCCGCCTCATTTCCGTGCCGATCGTGTACCGCGGCACCCTGATGTACATCATTCAGGTCGGAACCTCGCTGGAGTCGGTGGAGGAGACGCTCCATCGTTTATTGGTCGTGCTGTTGATCACGATGCCGGTCGCGTTGGCGGTCTCGCTGGCCGGGGGGTGGTTCCTGGCCGGGCGGGCGCTGCGGCCCGTCGATGCCATCACGTTGGCCGCCCAGCGGATCGCGGCGGGCGACCTGACGCAACGCTTGTCCACGTTGAACTCGTCGGACGAGATCGGCCGTCTGGCGAGCACCTTCAACGACATGATCTCTCGGCTCGATACGTCGTTCCGGCAGGTGCGCCAATTCAGCAGCGATGCGTCCCATGAGCTGCGGACGCCTTTGACGGTGATGAAGGGCGAAACGGAGCTGGTGCTGCGGCGTCCGCGGACGACCGAAGATTACCAGACGGTGCTGGAAAGCAACCTGGAAGAAATCGACCGCATGACGAACATCGTGGACGAGCTGCTCTTCCTGTCCCGCGCCGACATGGGTCAAGTGAAGATGGACCGCAAACCGGTGAGGATGGAATCGTTGGTCGAGGACATTCACCGGCAAGCCTGCTTGTTGGGACAGGACCGAGACATCCAGGTGGTGCTCGGCACGATGATGCCGGCCACAGTCCTGGCCGATGAGCTCCGGCTGCGCGAACTGCTGCTCAACCTCGTCGATAACGCGGTGAAGTATTCGAAGCCGGGAGGGAAGGTCGAAATCACCCTGATCGTCGACGGACGAGAGGTCCATCTGAATGTCCTCGATCACGGTATCGGCATCCCGCAGGAGGCCATCGGACGCATTTTCGACCGCTTCTACCGGACCGACGAAGCCCGCGTTCACACCAAGAAGGGGACCGGGCTCGGTTTGGCCATCTGCGCCTGGATTGCGGAAGCCCACCAGGGCCGCATCGAGGTAAAGAGCCAGGTCGGCCAGGGGTCTCAGTTCACGGTCATCCTGCCGTTAGCTCCCCCGTCGCTTAGAAAAAACTAATACGTCGTTAATCCTCCTCTCATCCACCATTGCTACGTTCTTGAGTGATTGCGCGATCGCGCACCGACTTCAGCACGAAAGCATTCACAAGGAGGATGCAATGGACAAGACGTTTTTCCTCAAGCTTACCGCCATCACACTTGCGACTACGTTCGTCGTCGCCTTGGCGGTAGGCGGACAGTCGCTGACCACATCTCACGCCTCGAACGCGGCTCTGACTTTGGATTCCACCAACCCCGCAGCGGTGCCGAATACCCCAAGCCCCGGCTTCGCCGAGGTGGCCAAGGCGGTCACGCCAGCGGTCGTGAACATCACCACCAAAGTTGTCGAAAAGACATCGGGTACGCGGGATCCGCGGGACGACATGCGTGACCGCATGGAGGAATTTTTCGGCGCGCCGTGGGGACCGTTCGGGCCGCGTGGGCATCGTAGTCCTCAAGGCCCCTTCGACCGTGAGCGACGCGGCGGAGGCATGGGCTCCGGCGTCATCGTGTCGCCGGACGGCTACATTCTCACCAACAATCACGTCATCGACGGCGCGCGCGAAGTCACGGTGACGTTGCCGGACAAGCGCGAGTTCACCGGGCGGATCGCCGGGACCGATCCAAAAACCGACCTGGCCGTGGTGAAGGTCGATGGAACGAATCTGCCGTTCGTGCCGTGGGGCGACTCTTCGAAGCTGCAGGTGGGCGAGTATGTGCTCGCGGTGGGCAATCCCTTCGGCCTGAGCTCCACCGTGACCCTCGGCATCGTCAGCGCGTTGGGCCGCGGGCGCATGGGGATCACCCAGTACGAGGACTTCATCCAGACCGACGCGGCGATCAATCCCGGCAACTCCGGCGGCGCGCTGGTGAACACCCGTGGCGAGCTGGTCGGCATCAACACGGCGATTTTTTCACAGACGGGCGGCTATCAAGGCGTCGGCTTCGCCGTGCCGACGAGCATGGGCAAGCCCGTCTACGAGAGCCTCGTGAAAACCGGCAAGGTCGTGCGTGGCTATCTGGGCATCGGCATCCAGGACCTGAACCAGGACCTGGCCAAGTCGTTCGGGTTGAAGGATTCCAAGGGCGCCCTGGTCGGTGAGGTGAAGGAGGAGAGCCCGGCTGACCAGGGCGGGCTGAAGCAGGGCGACGTCATCATCGGCTACCAGGGCACGCCGGTCGAAGACGCCGTGACCCTCCAGCGGCTTGTCACAAAGACTCCGGTCGGGACCGCTGCAAAGGTCAAGATCATACGTGACGGTCACGAGAAGGAGTTCGCCATTACCATCGCCGAGCAGCCCGAGCCGACGAAGATCGCACGAGCCGAAGCGGGCGGTACGGATCACGCCCTGGCCGGCATCGTCGTTCAGGACCTGGATCGTGAGACGGCGAAGGAGTTGGGCTTGAAGGGCAAAGTGCAGGGAGTGGTCGTCACAAGCGTGGAGCCGGACAGCGGCGCGGAGCAGGCCGGTCTTCAGCCCGGTGACGTCATCAGTGAGATCAACCGCCGGCCCGTGAAGTCCGTCAAGGACTTCGAGCGGGCGTCTTCACAGTTGAAGAAGGGCGACCAGGCGCTGATTCTGATCAATCGGCGCGGGGCATCGCTGTTCTTGTCCGCGAAGGTGTAACCTGCCATTGGTGAGGGGAGCGAGCGCGGAACTCGTTCCCCTCAGATTTCACTCTTCAGCTAATCAAACACGACCGTTTTTCTCCCGTACACGAGCACGCGATGCTCGATGTGGCGCCGGACCGCGCGGGCCAGCACGATTTCCTCCAGATCGCGACCCTTTTGGACCAGGTCTTCGACGGAGTCCCGGTGCCCGACACGGATGACATCCTGCTCAATGATCGGGCCCTCGTCCAGGTCCACGGTGGCATAGTGCGCCGTCGCCCCGATGATCTTGACGCCCCGTTCGTACGCCTGCCGATAGGGATTCGCGCCGACAAAGGCCGGGAGGAACGAATGGTGGATGTTGATCACCGGACAGCCCACCTGCGCGAGGAAGTCGCCGCTCAGAATCTGCATGTAGCGGGCCATCACCACCAGCTCGATGCGCTGTTCCCTCAACACGTCCAGCACCTGCCGTTCCTGCGGCGGCTTCGTCTCTTTCGTGACGGGGAAGACACGGAAGGGAATCTTGAACAGCTCGGCCCACGCGGCGCAGGTGTCATGATTCGAGACGATCACCGGAATATCGATCGCCAATTCGCCGCGTTTGTGGCGCTGCAGCAGATCCGCCAGGCAGTGATCCTGCTTGGAGACGAGGATCCCGATTCTCGTCCGATGGCGTGAGGCATGGACTTCATACTGCATCCCGAATACCTTCGCGATCGGCGCGAACGCGTTCGGAATGTCGCCGAAGGGGATTTGGAAGCCCTCGACGGCAAACTCCGTCCGCATGAGGAATTCGCCGGTCTCTTCGTCGGTGTGATGATCGGCGTCGAGGATGTTGCCGCCGAAGTCGTGGATGAAGCCCGCCACCCGGGCCACGATGCCCTTACGATCCTTGCAGTGGATCAGGAGGATGATGGAGTCTTGCTTGTGCGACACGGTGCCCCTACCATCGCGCGACCAGGACTTTTGGAAGAAAGAGAGGGGGCTTCCGGCGAGGCAGAGCCGGTCAGACGACAGTGCGTCCGACCAAGTCATATCCGAGGGCCTCTGTAATTTCTACTTTCGCAAAGTCTCCGGGACTCGCCGCTCCCTCGTTGATGTACACCACTCCGTCGATTTCGGGGGCCAATCCCTCGTGGCGGCCCTCCAGCAACAGCTCTGTCTCCTCCGACCGACCATCGACGAGCACTTCGACGACGGAGCCGATTTTGGCCTGCCCCTTCGCCGCCGCGATGGGCTCTTGGATGGACAGCAGATGATTGCGGCGTTCCTCCATCACGGCCCGATCGACCTTACCCTCCAAATGAACCGCCGGCGTGCCTTCCTCGTCGGAATAGAGGAATACGGCGACGCGGTCGAACTCGGACTGCTCGACGAAGCCCGCAAGCTCATCGAAGGCCTCGTCGGTTTCCTCGGGGAACCCGACGATGAAGGCCGTGCGAAACGTCACCCCCGGAATCCTCGTCCTGATCCGTTCGACCAGCGATTGGATCGCGGCGCGATCCCCCGCCCGGTGCATGCGCTTCAGGATATCGTCATTGATGTGCTGGAGCGGCATGTCGATGTATTTCGCGATCTTCTCCTCGCCCGCGTAAAGCGCCAGCAGCTCATTCGTCACCTGCTGAGGATAGAGGTAGAAGGGACGAATCCATCGCAAGCCCTTCACCTTCACTAACTCGCGCAAGAGCAACGTGAGGCCGTCGCGAACGCCCAGGTCAACACCGTAGTTGACGGTATCCTGCGAGATCAGGTTGATCTCCTTGACTCCTTCCTCCGCCAGCCGCTTAGCTTCGCCCACGATCGATTCGACGGGACGGCTGCGCTGCTTGCCCCGCATGATTGGGATCGCGCAGAAGGCGCAGTTTCGGTTACAGCCTTCGGCGATCTTGATATAGGCGCTATGCCGGTGCCCCAGTCGTAGGCGCGGCGCCAGCTCGTCGTACAGATA
>CAZZPI010000091.1:6871-8269 GCA_964655865.1 uncultured Nitrospiraceae bacterium | reverse complement strand
GGAGCCCCTTCATCTTGTACCAGGTATCCCATATCCGCCGGCCGGTGATGCCGTAGACGCGGATGCCCTTGAAGATGATCTCGTTCGTCACATCGAATGAGATCGGCTTGGTGGGGATGCCGAACAGCGTCACGCGACCTCCGTTCTTCACCATACGGAAGACCAGGTGGATGGCGGTCGGATCGCCGGACATTTCCAGCGCGCCGTCCACGCCTTCACCCGCGGTGATATCCGTGATCGCCGTAGCGAGTCTCTCGGGGGTGTCGGCCTTCGCGTTCAACGTGTGGTCCGCACCGAGCTGCTTGGCCAACCCCAGGCGATAGTCACTCACGTCCGTCGCGACGATCAAGGCGGCGCCGACCGCCCGAGCCACGGCGATGGCGAACAGCCCGGTCGGGCCGCAGCCGGTGACCAGGACGGTCCGGCCGGAAAGGTCCTCGGCCAGGGCGGCGTCGACCGCATTGCCGAGCGGCTCTTGCAGGCAGGCCAGTTCCGGCGTGATCTCCGGACTCGTTTTCCACAGCACCTCCTGCGGGAGCGCGACGTACCGCGCGAACGAGCCGTCGCGATCGATGCCCAGAATCTTGTAACTCTTGCAGACATGCGCGCGTCCGGTCCGACACTGGAAGCAACGGCCGCAGGTGATGTGGGACTCGGCGGCGACATAGTCGCCGACTTTCACCAAGGACACTTCAGGTCCTGTCTCCACGACCTCGCCGCACATTTCATGGCCGATGATCCGAGGAGGACGGATCCGGTTGATGGCCCACTCGTCCCACTGATAGATGTGGGCGTCTGTGCCGCACAAGGAGGTCGCCTTCACCTGGACCACGGCTTCAGTCGGCCCAGGCTTCGGATCGGCCCATTCCGTCAATGTCAGGCCGGGTCCCGGATCAAGTTTGACCACCGCCTTCATAGGGTTGACCTATTATAGCAAGGTAAGTCGCGGATGCCTCCGCGAATCATCAAAAAAACGGGTTGCACTTGGGCTCTTCCCTGATTAGGATTCGTGTATGGGTCGTTGCGGGCACTCCCTCGTCGTCGTAGCGCTGTTTCTCTTGTCGGATCTCCTCATCGCATCAGTTCTTCGGGCCGACAGCGTTGCTCCGTCGTCGCCGGTTCCGAAGCGATGGGTTCGGTTCGAAATACAGAGCTCCTCGGTCGATGGGATCGTCGCGGCCGGAAAGGCGCTGGATTTGGCGGTGACACTCGGGGGCGTCGCGACGACCAAAGATCCGCTGGTGGCCGTCTTTGAATCGACCACCTATGGGCTCTCGATCGTCCCTCTCACCGAAGATTCGACTCCGTTGGTCTGGCGAGGGATGGCGACGTTGGAGCCGAACCCCGTCGGCATCACCTCCGTGCAGCAAAAGGCCGTCCGTATTCAGGTGACGTTCG
>CAZZPI010000091.1:0-6861 GCA_964655865.1 uncultured Nitrospiraceae bacterium | reverse complement strand
GATGTGCACCTGATGATCGAGGCGCCGGAGTGCCGCGGCAAGCTGGAGCGGCTGCTCACTCGCGTCGTGTACGTGACCGTGGGCCCGCTCCCCGCCGCACCGGTGGAGGGTCAGGAGAGGGATGCGCCGATCCTCGTCGAGAACCAGGAGGGAGATGGAAAGGACGAGAGCCTCCAGCCGGACGTGGCGCCGGTGGCTGCAGCGACGGTAGCGGAGGAAGACCTGATGCCGCTTCCCTCCCCCGGCGAAGGGAAAGCCTATTGGCAGCACGTGAGTCACTTGATCAGCAAGAGCTGGAGTAGACATGTTCGACAAGTGCGACGGGGCCCCTCTGGCGAGATCGTCAGGGTCGGATTCAAGATGTACCCCTCGGGCGTGGCCCAATTGATTCACATTGAAAAAGGATCGGGGTCCCGGGAAATCGACATTGCCGGCATTCAAGCCGTCGTGCACGCTCAGCCGTTTCCGGTCTTTCCAAGCGAACTCGGGAGCGAGATCGTCGATGTTCATGTCCGCATGAGAACGGGCGCGAGGACGAGCGGCCGCGACGTTCAGAAGGTCGTCGAAGTGCGGACCGACAGGGTGCGGACCAATTCGAGTCAACCCACGAGATGAGTCTCTCGAACGAGGGAGCCGTGGGACCAACGACACTGCATGGGAAGCACATGAAAGTCCGGGGAAGGTCGGAAGCGCTGGCCGCCATCGTCGCTTTATGTCTCTGCTGGCCGACGCAGCCGGCGCGAGCGGAGATGGCTCGGTACGACGTGGATCCTGACCATTCCACCATCGAATTTCGCGTCGCCCACATGGTCATCTCCAAGACCACCGGCCGTTTCATGGACTACTCCGGGTTCATCGAGATGGATCCCGACGCGGCGGTCGTGAAGACGATTCAAGCCACGATCAACACGGCCTCCGTGAGCACGAACCATGTCAAGCGCGATGGGCACTTGCGCGGCCCGGATTTCTTCGACGTCGAGAAGTTCCCGACAATCGCCTACAAGCTGAAAAGTTACCTTAAAAACGGAGACGGCTATGCTGTCGTGGGCGATCTGACCTTGCGAGGCGTGACCAAAGAGATCGTCTTGGTCGGCACCTTCAACGGAGTGACCACAGATCCTTGGGGGAACATCCGGGCAGGATTCATGGCGGAAGGGAAACTGAACCGGAAGGACTTTGGGATGGTCTGGAACAAGACGCTGGACAACGGGGGCCTCGTCGTGGGCGACGAGGTCCTGATCAAGCTGGACATCGAGTGCATCAAGGCCAAGAAATAACCGCCAGGGTTACCCTGCCACCCCCGATTTGCGCCCGACCCCGCTGAGGCCCTCATGAGCGTGGCCTCGGACACGCATCAATATCCCACATGAGCCCACGCCGATGACGCGCCCAACAATGACGGCCATGGTGCTGGATCGACCCGCAGACGTGTCGGCGTCCCCGCTCGTCAGGCGAGCGCAGGCTGTGCCGGAACCCGGTCCGCAGCAGGTGCGCGTGCGCGTGCGGGTGTGCGGAGTCTGTCGGACCGATCTCCACGTGGTCGAGGGAGAGTTGCCGGATGCCAAAGTCCCGATCATTCCCGGCCACCAGGTCGTGGGTCTGGTGGACCGAGTCGGGCCGGGCGTCGCGGAGATCAAGGAAGGGGATCGGGTCGGCATCGCCTGGTTACAGGGAACCTGCGGCCGGTGCGAGTTCTGTCGGAGTGGCCGGGAGAACTTGTGCCCGGCGGCACGGTTCACCGGCTATCAGGTCGACGGCGGCTACGCCGACTATGTGACGGCGTCGGCTCACTTCGCCTATCCGATTCCCAAGCAGTTCAGCGATGAGGAAGCGGCGCCTCTCCTCTGTGCGGGCATTATCGGCTACCGGGCCTTGCGGCTCAGCGGCATCAAGCCCGGACAGCGACTGGGGCTCTATGGGTTCGGCGCATCGGCCCATATTGCGATCCAGATTGCGCGGCATTGGGGCTGTACCGTGTACGTCTGCTCGTTGAAGGAGGAACATCGTCACCTGGCTCGTCAACTGGGGGCCGTGTGGGCCGGCGGGTCCGCGGACCCCCCGCCCGACAAGCTTCATGCGGCGATCATCTTCGCGCCGGCGGGAGAGCTGGTCCCTCCCGCCTTGCAGGCGCTGGACCGGGGAGGCACGCTGGCGGTCGCCGGCATCCATATGACGCCGATCCCGGCGCTCGACTATGACCGACTGCTGTTTTACGAGCGAGTCCTACGCAGCGTGACGGCAAACACGAGGCAGGACGGCGTCGACCTGCTCCGCGAGGCCGCGGCCATCCCGATCCGTCCCCACACGACGCGGTTTCCCCTGGCCGAAGCGAACCAGGCTCTACAGGCCTTGAAAGCCGGACGGTACAGTGGAGCCGGCGTTCTGGTCGTCTCATAGGGCCCAGCGACACAGCTATCAACTGTGGTAGGATGCCGATCATAATGCGCAAGCTCCTTCAACTCATGCTCGCGGGATGGCTCCTGTCGGTCGTTCCCGCCTGGGCGTTGGAGTTTACGGCGGACCAGATCGTGAAGATCGACGGTCGTCAGCGCAAGGCGAACATCTACTACCGGGACGACATGTGGCGGATCGAACACCACAGCCTGAGCCCGGTCAACGTGACGATCGTCCGGAAGGACAAGCAAGTGGTCTGGCTGCTCCTCTCGCGCATGAAACATTTCAAGACGGTCCCCTACGACGCGGAGCACGACCTCAAGGTTTCGGAACGATTGGAGGGCGAGGTCAAACGAGAAGAAATCGGGACCGAAACCCGGGAAGGCCATCTCACGACCTTGTTCGAAGTGACCGTGCAGGAGGGAGAACGAACGGAAGTCTATTATCAATGGTTGGCGAACGACATTCACTTTCCGATGAAGCTGGCGAAGAAGGATGGAAGCTGGATCGTGGAATATCAACACGTGAAGCTCAGGTCGGTGCCCGACTATCTGTTCAACCTCCCGGTGAACTTTCAGCCGCTGGAGGAGTTCGGCCAACCGGCCAAGGAACAGTCGCAGAAAGAAGCGATGTAAGTCGTCGATCCGCTCGATACGCGGCAAATAGTGCACGGCAAACAGCGCGGAGCGGGAAGTGCGACGTGTACTCGCTGTCAGCTTCTTTTCGGGTGACGGATGATGAGTGACATTTGACGAACGTGCAGGAAGGGGAATGCAAGTGAAGACCACAAGCATGTTGCTGTGGGCCATACTGGCGAGTGCGGGAATCATGGGTAGCGTGTGGGCCCTCGATGTGGCCGATGTCAAGCGAGAGTGGACTCCCGAAGGAAAAAAGCTCGCTGTCGAGCGAGCGAAGCTGCCGGCCCATGATGAGATGATCCGAATTCCCGCCGGCTGGTTCAGCATGGGCAGCGACAAGAAAGTCGATCGCAACGCCTATCAGCCGGAGTTTCCTCAGCGGAAGGTCTATGTGGACGCGTACGAGATCGACAAGTACGAAGTCACCACCGTGCAATTTCTCAAGTTCATGCTCGCCACCAAGCGCGAGCCCTTGATCGATTGGCAGTACGACGGCGGGAACTTCCAGGAAACCATGGCGAACCATCCGGTGATGCACGTCTCCTGGTTCGACGCGGACGACTATTGTACGTGGGCCGGCAAGCGATTGCCCACGGAAGCCGAGTGGGAAAAGGCCGCGCGTGGCGAGGACGGCCGCCTCTATCCCTGGGGGAACGAGATGGCCGGGCTCTCGCGGGCGAACTTCGGTCGAAGCGGGTTATCGGGCCCCGTACGCGACCGTCCCGAACGGCTGATTCTGTATCCCCCCATCATCTCGGTCGATAGGTACGAGAACGCCGTGAGTCCCTACGGCGCGTTCCAGATGGTGGGCAATGTCGCGGAGTGGGTGGCGGACTGGTACGACCCCAAATATTACGCGACCGCGCCGGAGAAGAATCCCAAAGGACCGGAAAAGGGAACGCAGCGAGCGTTCCGCGGCGGCGGCTGGATCGACAGTACCCCGAGCGTCCGTGTGGCGCAGCGCAACGGCACCGATCCCGATACCAAGATGAACTGGCTCGGGTTTCGCTGCGCCAGGGACGTGAAGGGAGCCGAAACGGCAGCCGAGGTCACGCCGCATCAAACCACGCAACGCTAGCAAAGTCGGGCGCTATTCGGACCATTCATCAAAGAAAGTCGAAGCCGCCTAGTCTGACAAATCCCCGCGCAACGCATCGCTTAGTCGCGGTTTCTGCCTTCAAGGTGGCTCAGAACCTGCAGTAGCGCCTTGGCATAGTCGATCCGGGGTTGATGTTCGATCGAGGGCTTGACCTGCTGCACGAATGCGCGCAGTTCTTGCGAGGCCTCCACCGGCTTCTGTTTCGCCACGAATGCCAGCCCGAGATGGTAGTGTGCGAGAACGAAAGAAGGATCGATCTTTAACGCAGCTCGAAACTGCTCGACGGCGCCGTCGAAATCCCGGCTATCCTGGAGCGCCACGCCAAGATCAACGTGGGCCTCCGCCGCGGAGGGATTCAACCGAAGCGCCGCGCGGAACGCGGCCGTAGCCCCCGCGACATCGCCTTTCGCGCGCAGCGCGTTGCCGAAATGTCGCTGGAGTTCCGTGTTCTTGGGAGTCAGAGCGACGGCTGACCGGAGCGCAGCGATCGCTCCGTCGAGATCTCCCTTCTGGTGCAAGGCGAGGCCGAGCCCGTGGTGGGCCTCCGCGAAATCAGGCCGAAGCTTCGCGGCCGCGCGATAGGCGTGAACCGCGCCGGCGGCATCGCCGAGAGTCTGCAGGACGGTCCCCAGGTTGAAGTGGGCCAGAGGCTCGTCGGGGTTCAATCGAACCGCTGCGTCGTATTCCTTGAGAGCCCCCTGCACATCGCCCTTGTGCTGGAGAAGCGCGCCGAGATTCAGGTGGCTCAGCGCATCCTCTTTGAGACGCAGGGCGGCGCGGTATTCGTTCATAGCCGCGTCCTGCTCGCCGGCGGCTTTCAGCGCCACCGCGAGACTCCGGTGGTACGCGGCGTCGTTAGCATCGAGCGTGACAGCCGCGCGCAACTCTTGGATGGCCAGGGACGTCTGCCCTTGTGTCTGAAGGGCCAGTCCCAAAGCATGATGCGACGAGGCGTCGTTCGGGTAGAGATGGAGGAGCGTCCGATACGTTTCGATCGCGCCGGCAAGATCGCCACGGGCCTGGAGGGCGGCGGCGAGACTGCGGTACGCGCCACGGTGATCCGGCTGCAGGCGAATCACGGCGCGGAACTCCTGGATCGCGCCCGCGAGGTCCCCGGCGCGCTCGAGTGCAAGCTCCAGGTTGTCGTGAGCCGCGAGCAAGTTGGGTTGGAGCCCGAGGGCGGAGCGGTACGCGGCTATGGCCCCCACGAGATCGCCGTTCTCCTCTAGGGCGACACCGAGATTGTAATGAGCGACCGGGAAGTCCGGTTGGAGGCGTATGGCCTCGTGGTATTCCTGAATCGCCCCCGCGAGATCGCCGCTTTTCTGCCGCTCGATCCCACGGTTTACGTGCGCCACGGGGTCCCCAAGCTGGGTATCAGCAGACGCTCCCGGCGTCACGATCGCATGCAGGCCTACGGTGGCGATCATTACACGCCAGCCCAGCTTCACCTGCACAATCTCCTCATGGCGGAGCGACAACAGAAAGGGACGCTCAGATCCCGAGTGGGATCATCGTAACCGTGACGAAAACAAGTTCGGAAGGCGGGGGGGCGGCCGAAGAAGCGGCTATGTGATCCTCGGGCCACGATCGTCATCGAGGCAATTATGGAATAGATGCCTCAGCCTGCGTCAGCGAAGCCGTCTTGACAATCTTCGTATCCTTGAGGGATTCCAGGAACGCCTCGGCCGGTTTGTCGGGGCCTTGGGTCATCTCGACACGATACCACCCGCCAGCGGACTTCGCGGGACGTCCGTGAAGCTCATGGAACCAGTCGGTGATTCGTTCCTCTGGAGTGCCGTCCTGGAACGAGACCCAGAAGATGAACGGCGACGCCGCATCGGCGCGGCCATGGGCGACTTGCGGCGGAGAGTCCGAGCCCCGCCGTTCTTCGGCCGTCAACGGAGGAGAATCCGAAGACCGCGTCGCTTCCGAGACGTCCACCCCGGCCGACTTCAGTCGATTCATCAGCTCATGATTTTTTTGCTCGAGGCTGGTGAGCCGCTGGGAGAGCGACTCGTTCGCCGCGCTGAGACTCCGCAGAGCATCTTCCATCTCCGCCCGCTCGTCATTTCGCTGGTTCAGTAAGAGCTGCGCGACGTGCGCGACATCCTCGGGAGTGCGGTGGGGTTTCTTGCGCTGACGCGACGGCGCCTCGTGTCGCACGGGAACGCTGCCGGCCTGGCGCTTGAGAGCCTCCTGCGCGAGCGCGTCTACCGAGGTCTGCACCTTCGCGACCGCCTCTTGTTGCGCCTCCATCGCGCGGACCGTCGCCTGCTGTTCCTGAGCGAGCCGGCTGACTTGAGTTTCGAGGCGAGCCAAGACCTCGTCGGCCTGATGCGACGTGGCCGCCTTCTGGGCCTCCAGGGCTTGGAGGATCGCCTCAGGACCCGGAGGTCTGTTCTGCCATTCCACCGCCCGCTCAAGGAGCGGCCCCGCCACAAGAACCGCCAGCGCTCCGAGGGCGAACGCCCAGACAGGGTGCCGCCGCGAACGGGAGTCTCCACGGGGGGATGCCGCGGTCTCCGGTTTGAAACCGATCGCCCGCCGGACTGTCCGCCACAGGATGGGCGCGGCCTGATAGGCCACGCGTACGAACCCTTCCGCGAGTTGGTTCTGAACGGTCACCAGGATGGTGTGGTGCGACCATGAAAATCGCTCTGTCTTGATCCCTGGCGCGGGAACGCGAAGGGCTCCGACCAGCGAGCCGGTCTCCGTGCGGATCTCGAC
>CAZZPI010000090.1:0-8344 GCA_964655865.1 uncultured Nitrospiraceae bacterium | reverse complement strand
ACTTCTGATCTCGGCCCCGGCGGCCTTGATGAATTGCGCCGGCAACATGATGGCGTGATCCTGCGTCATCCAAGTCTCGTCGGGCTTCACGCCCACCTTCTCTGCCTTCTCGACGATCGTTTTTGAATACACCGTGCGGAAGGCTTTGGCCGCCTCCAAGAGGTATCTCACCGCCATCTCTTGAGGCGCATCTGCCGCAATTGCGTAAGGAAGAGCCAGCCCAATCACAAGCGCACATGTCACAAGACTCGTTGGGATCCTAGGCGGCCGTTTCATAAGCGCCTCCTTTATGAGAGCGTGAACGGTCAAATGTCTCAACCTGCCTGATGCCGTTACTCTTTCTGCTGTCAGATTGTCAAGGATCTCTCGCGGCAGGAAGTAACCATTGTCACATAGGCATCTTTTGGCCACGGGTCCGAATCGAGCGTTGATGCATCCGAGTATTAGCGGGATCCGTCATCAGCGGGATGCACTAACTCCCGAAGAGATTCGTTCCCCGCGAACAAGATTGGCTGTTTTCACCATTCCGGCTATGCAAGACACGCGTCTTATCACGCACTTAGCCTCTGTCTGGCGTTGACGGATCTCCCTCTTCTGATAAGGTTGGAGTGTCTAGCCGTTGTGCTGGAAGCCTTCCCCGGGGGATGACGAAGACAGTCAGCTAAAGGGTCCCGATAAAATGAAGAAATGAAGTAGGAAGGGGGGAGTCATGAATTACCGGATAGTACTTCCAATGCTCGGTATTATCCTGTTCGGTCTCTGGGGCTGGACAGGACTCGCCGAGGCGGATCGAGTGTTTTCCTGGACGGATCAGGACGGTCGCGTTCATATGTCGGATGAGCCACCGGATGTATCGAAACTGAAGCACGTGCCCGTAGGTCCGGTGTGTTCCTTCAAGAGCTATGTCCAGGTACTGGGCGAGGAACGTGTGAGGCAGTTTGCCAAGAAGTACGTCTTCGTGGCGACTCCTCCAGATCCCGGGCGGATTCCAGAAGGTTACGGCTCGCTGTACGGGGAAATGGTGGCGGAGCGTGAGCGCTGCAAGCGGGGCAGCGAAAAAGCCTGCCAATGTATGAATGGACTTGCCGCGCCGGCTCCCGTTCCTTCACCGGTCGGAGGTCCGGCCATAGAAGGGAAGCATTCACGAGCGGCGACGGTGCAGAAAAAGTCCAAGTAAGCGCCGGCAGGATCCTATATGACAACGCGTTCACTGGTTGCTCCCATCTGCTTCATGATGATTTTCTGCTTGGCAGGTTCCGCTTCCGCTCAGATGTATACATGGACAGATGAGCAGGGCAACATCCATTTTTCCGATACTCCGCCGCCCAAGGGAAAGACCAAGGTGATTCAGGAAACGGAGCCGCGTTGCTCGCTCGCCAAGTTTGTGTCCGAATTCGGTGAAAGCAAGATTCGGGAACTGATCGGGCAGTACGGAAACGGAAACACGGTTGATCGCAAAGACGTGCCGTCGAAGTTCGTGAAGGTGTTCGATGCGATTCAGGCCGAGAAGAAGAAATGCTCTGCCGAAGATGAAGCTGCCTGCCAGTGTTTGTCCAACCTTACGGATTCCGGTCTGAAATCCTACACGCCGGATGGGGATCTGTTCCGAGATCAAGCACAGCCACGCAGTCGATCTCATCGCTAACTCGTTCCCTCTCGCCGGTTAAGCCAGAAACACCTACCGTCTGCTTATCTCGCAACGTATATCAGTCACGACAGAAGTTAAGTATAGTTGACAATTATACAGAATAGATGGTATCAGGAAGGCGCCGTGAGCGAAAAGAGTAAGGCCGAACCGGCCGCCAATATCGAGAATAGGCTCCGGAATCTCCGCACCCAGAAAGGGATCTCTCAGAGTGAGTTGGCCTCGGCTGCCGGGATTA
This sequence comes from uncultured Nitrospiraceae bacterium, assembly GCA_964655865.1. GTDB lineage: Bacteria > Nitrospirota > Nitrospiria > Nitrospirales > Nitrospiraceae > JBBIJI01. Next base: position 6,461 of record CAZZPI010000090.1, on the reverse strand, counting down.
CACGCCAGGCCGTCTGTGCCATTGAAGCCAATCACTACCTGCCTACCACCGCTGTTGCACTTCGTCTTGCTGCCGTCCTCAACTGTCGCGTGGAAGATCTGTTCAATCTCATGTCGATGGGAGAAATCGTCGAAGGCGATTTTCTTGGAGGGCTCGATGCGGAGACACGTGACACTCAAAAAGTCCGCGTCAAGGTCGCACGCGTCGGCGATCGCATGGTCGTTCGGCCCGTCGCAGCCCTGGGGGAAGTCCTCAGCTATGCCGTGCCCGCTGACGGGTTGCTCGTCGGCCGAGCATCGCACGGGCGCGGAACCAAGAACACGAACCGTGTGAGAGTCCAATTGCTCCGCGATCGTCGTGCCGTGGAGCAAGAAATCGCTGTGGCCGGATGTGATCCGGCGATTTTTCTTGTCGGCGAATATCTCAGACGCCGCCGCGAGACCATCTCTGCGGTGGGCTGGACCGTGGGCAGCCTGGCGGCTGTCGAAGCGCTCAAGCGCCGCGACGTTCATATGGCCGGCCTGCACGTGGTGGATGCCCAAACTGGCGAGTCGAACCTCCCATTTCTACGAGAGCATCTGAAGAAGCAAAACTACACCGTCATTACGTTCGCGAGTTGGGAAGAAGGGTTGCTCATCCGCGAGGGCAACCCCAAGAGCATACGGGGGGTTGAGGATCTCGCGCGTAAGGATGTGGTCATCGTCAATCGAGAATCGGGCGCGGGCGCCCGGCTGCTACTGGATCACAAGCTGGCGGTCTGCGGAATTACTGCCGGCCAAGTAAACGGTTATCAGCGCATTGCCGCTTCTCATTTTGAAGTGGCGAGGTTGGTAGCCGAAGGGGCAGTCGATATAGGAGTTGGGATCCGCTCCGCCGCGCGTGCGCTACACTTGGATTTTATTCCGCTGCAGACAGAGCGCTACGATCTCGTCGTTCCAACTGCGGTCCTGCAGAGTCATCCAGGCTTAGAGCATTTTCTCGACACCATCGTCAGTCGTCCCTTCAGGACGGAAATTGGGGCGCTTGGCGGCTATGACACCCGCGAAACGGGGAAGGTGCAACCGCTTTAAACGAGGCAAGACTCGGTCTTGATCTGCCGATGACAGGCTCGGCACCGATGACGTGGAAAGGGTTAAGACGAGCGTACCCCATTGCCCTGACGGCCGTCGCCGTGGTGCCGCTCCTATGCAACGGAGAGTCTGCGCCGGCGGGAGCCACTGAGAGGCTGATCATTGCCACATCGCCAAGCGTGGCGGCTCCCATCCGGGCGCTTGGGCGGGCATTTGAAGCCATGCATCCTGAGGTGCGGGTTAGTCTGTATATCGATTCGGGGCTTGACCTGCGGCAGACGATGGCCGCGATACAGAATAGTGGTAAGGGGCAATACTTCATCGAGCGGGGCCCCATACACCTTATCGCCCCCGGAGGAGACGAGCTGATCACCCGTCTGGAGCGGAGATACTACGTACTGCCAGGAACGCGGCGGTCCTATGCAGCGGTGCCCCTGGTATTGGTCGTGCCGGAATCGCTCGTGGAAGCGCCGAACTCGTTCGAAGCTCTTGGAGAGGGCTGGCGGGTGGCTATTGCAGATCCTGCCTTGACGGCACTAGGGCGGCAATCGAGGGATCTCCTGATCGAGTTAGGACTGTGGGATCGACTGAGAGGACGGTTCGATATCGCCGGAGATCTTCGAGGTGTGCTGGACCATGTCCTGCACGGTCAGGCCGATGCCGGGATCGTCTTCGGACCAGATGCTGTGAGGGAAAGTCAGCGTGTCCGAGTCGTAGCGCGCTCAGATGTGCGATCAGCCGGAGCAACCGTTCACTCCATCGCCATGGAGCGCTATTGCCCGAATCGGCGGCTGTGTGAGGAGTTCCTTGAGTACACTCAGTCTACGGAGGCGCAGGGGATCCTCACAAACCTCGGCTATCTCCCAGTGAGCGAGAGAGCGAAAAGCGGAACGACCCGATAGGGGCGCACATTTTTTTGACTCAGTTGTCAATTATAGTAGGCATCGTAGACATGTATTCGGATAACACCTCAATCGCGATTTGTGGGAGCCGATCTTTGAATGCGGCGCAACCGCAAACTTCTCTCTGGACGCCTGCGTGTGTCTTCTCTCTGGTCGTGCTCGCCGGCTTGTGGTCTACAGGATGCGCACGACTTCCCTATACGACCCAAACCGTCCATCAAGATAGTCGCGTCGTGGTCACGCTCCAGCATGAGGTTCAACCGGCCGGGTATACACATCCGATTCAACTCCGCACCGACGACCTCTCGGCGATCTTGGCCGCCTTCTCCTTCCGTGAGAAACAGCGACTCCCACTGAGGTGGTTCGCTGAAGAACGGCCTCCCAAGCAAATCTTTCGCTCCGATGAGCTTCACCTGCTGGTCCCGCATTTGAGCGAAGCGCTGCAGAAGGCCGGGCCCGACGAACGAGTCCATTTTCAGGTGCTCGCCCCCGGGATGAACCCCGCCTACGAACGGGATGTCACAGCCGGCTGGATCGCGGTGCGTGAGCCGTATCTTCACTTCACGCTCGAGCATTTTCACGCCCAATTTCCAATCAGGAAGGAGGAGCAATGGGACCTCCGGTACCCCGCGATCCCTCCGGAGGCGGGAACGTTTCTTCTGTATTTCGAGCCGGGGCGGTTTTGGGTGACAGATCCCGTCGGGGGAGAGCGGGTGCTCCAGTTCCGTGAATTTCTCAAGTCGGCGATCGTGCCGTCGGAGAAATAGGGTTGCATTGAAGTCATCGGCAACGTGCGACTTCTTCTCAATCCGGGCGCCGGCTACGACGACTGTGCTGAGTCTATGGGACAAACTTGGAGCGATCGGCGAGCAGTTCGGGCAATGAAGATGCTGCCGACCGTCGGAATGTTGGTCGTGCTTGCATATCCATCGATGGCCGAAGCCGTCGAATCAGGACGACTCATTGAAAAGGACGGGCACTATGTCTTCGTTGAAAATCAAGATCCGGCGATCCGCCTGCTCTTGGAACGGGCGCTGAAACAGGGAACCATTACCCAGGAGGAGTTTGATCGAGTCATGAAGGCTTCCGAGGAGCGCGCGTACCTGACACAGCCGACCTTCAAGCTCTGGTACGACCGCGGGTTCAATTTGTCGACAAACGACAACTCCTTTCTGCTCAAGATTCGGGGCCGATTGATGTTCCGAGAAACCACGCGCTGGCGAAACGGCGCCTGGAGGAATCCCGGAGACGCCAAGAACTACCCCGAGCTTCTGGGAGTCTTCGGCGACTATCGGGCCAATCGCTCCGAAGACTTTGCCACCCAGTTCAACGTCCGCCGCGCGCGTCTCCTGTTCTTGGGGCATCTGATCAACCCCGACTTCAAATATTTTGTCCAGATTGGATTTGAGACGGCCGAGAACGCCCAAACCCCCGGCTCGGCCAATCTCCTGGACTATTACCTCCTGAGCACGCATTACCCGCTGTTCAACGTCCAGGCGGGCCAGTTTAAGGTCTTTTTCAACCGAGCCCAGATCAACAACACCGCCTCCATGCAGTTTGCGGAACGGGCGCCGGTGCAAGACGCCTTTGCGGCCAGCGGACTGAACCGCCGGGATATCGGGCTCACCATCATGAACGACGACGAGGTCTACGCGTTCAACTATTACCTGGGCATCTTCAATGGCGCGGGCCCGCTTTTCAATCGGTACGGAGCATTTACGAGCGAGGAACCGACTCCCGACTGCCCGGGCGGGCAAACGGGCGGCAATCCGTTTCCTTCCCCCGCCACGTGTCCGACCAATCAGCGCAATATCAACGCCAACTTCCGTGGCGAGATCGATAAACTGATGTACGCGGGTCGCCTGATGTGGAATATCATGGGGCGGCCCGGCTACGGTGAGGGCGATTTGGTCTATTCAGAAACCCCTCAGATCGCCGTCGGCGGTGGCCTCGCCTACAATCCCGGCATCAATACCAGCTCGGACAATGCGTTTGTGGGTATCGATCTGGGCAACCTGAATTTCCGGCGCCAACTGGCCACCTTCGGAAACGGGCGTCAGCTCGGGTGGGGAACCGTGAACTACACCACCTATGCCTTTGACGGTGTGTTCAAGTATCGCGGGTTCTCCGTCCAGGGAGAGCACTACTTCAAAAACGTCGTACGAACTTTCAAAGACACACCCTGCCTGCAGACCACCGCGGGGGCCTGCACGGCCTTCGCGCCGAACCTCTTGGGCAACGCTACCGGTTGGTATCTGCAAACCGGGTATTACCTCATCCCCAGGAAACTTGAAATCGCCGCGCGCTATTCATATTGGGATCCTGATACACGCGTCGGCGGTGATCTGATCAAACAATTCGATGCGTCGCTCAACTGGTTTCCCTTTGGGACCTATGATTATCAGTTGATGCTCACCTACACCAACATGGTGATGGGCACAGGCGGCTATGCCATCGGGAGAAGCGCGCCTTTGCCGGCTGCCGACGGTAACTTCCCCTCAGGGACCGTCCCGTTGGACGCGCAGGGCGGCACCTTGGTCGAGAATGCTCTGCGCCTGCAGCTGCAGGTTTTCTTCTAGAGACCGCATGGAGCCGAAGTGGTAGGGAAAGTCGAGGCGAACGAATGAAGCGGGGGAGGCTCACAGCTTGCCTGAACATGATGCTCGTCGCGGCCGGGCTGATCCTAGCCGAGGGAACGGCGTCTACTAGCGAGGACCTGACGATCGCCGCGGCCTCGGACTTGAACTTTGCGTTTAAGGACCTCGTCGCGGGGTTCGAGAAAAGGACGGGCAGCCACGTCAAGCTCACGCTCGGCTCATCAGGCAATTTCTTTTCGCAGATCCAAAACGGCGCCCCATTCGATCTCTATTTTTCGGCCGATATCGGCTACCCCAAGAAATTAGAGGAGGCAGGCTTGACTGTGGCGGGGTCACTGTATCGCTACGCCGTCGGCCGTATCGTCGTGTGGGTTTCTTCACGATCCCCACTCCCGGTGGAGAAGCTCGGCATCGAAACGCTCCTTGATCCTTCGATAAAGAAGATTGCCATCGCCAACCCCAAGCATGCTCCATACGGACGGGCCGCGGTCGCCGCGATGCAGCATTTTCACGTTTATGATCGCGTGAAAGACAAGCTCGTCTTCGGCGAAAACATCTCGCAGGCGGCCCAGTTCGTTGAATCAGGTGCCTGCGACATCGGGGTTATCGCGCTGTCTTTGGCGCTAGCACCCACGATGAAGGCGAAGGGAAGGTATTGGGACGTTCCAGCGGACGCCCATCCTCCATTGGAACAAGGGGCGGTGATTCTGAAACAATCCAACAATCGAGCCGCAGCAGGCCAGTTTCTCGAATTTATGCAGGGTCCTCACGGGCAGGAGATCATGAGACATTATGGCTTCACCTTGCCTCAGTAGAGATGTCTTGGCCGGGTTGGTGTGGCGCTCTATGGTCTCTTCATCAGGGTGCAATCAGTATATGGCTGATACTCATAGGCCCCTCGGCGGGAAGGAGGGCGTGCCGTGAATTGGACCGCGATCTGGCTCACGGTGAAACTGGCGAGCTTGACGGCGACGGCGCTGCTGATCATCGGTCTCCCGATCGCATATTGGCTGAGCTTCTCTCGCCGGCGCTGGAAGTTCCTCATTGAATCGATCTTCGCGCTCCCGTTGGTTCTGCCTCCGACGGTGTTGGGATTCTACATCCTTGTAGCGATTGGGCCGAACAGTCCCATCGGCCGACTCTACACGGATGTCGTCGGCCATCCGCTCCCGTTTAGTTTTCAGGGGCTCCTCATCGCCTCTATCCTCTATAGTCTACCGTTTGCGGTCCAGCCGTTCGCCGCCGCGTTCGATCAAGTAGACCGTCGGCTGATCGAAGCCTCCTGGACTCTGGGCGTGTCCAAATTGAGGACGTTTTGTAAGCTCATCGCTCCTCTCTCCATCACAGGACTCGTGACCGGCATGGTCCTGAGCTTTGCCCACACCATGGGAGAATTCGGGGTCGTGCTCATGGTCGGCGGAAATATCGAGGGTGTCACCAGAACCGTCTCGATCGACATCTACGATGAAGTGCAGTCGCTCAATTACGCCGCAGCCGCCAAGACCGCGTTGTTCCTCCTCACGTTGTCCTACAGCGTGCTGGTCTTGGTCTACGCGCTGAACCGCAAGGTCTGGGCTGTATGGCCACAGAGATAAGCTTCGATATCCGCAAGACGTTTTCCGGGCGGGTGACGATCACCGCACGGCTGACGCTTCCGCTTGATCCACCTTCCGTCATGATCCTGTTCGGCCCCTCCGGCTCAGGCAAAACCACGATCCTTCGATGCCTCGCCGGGCTGGAGCACCCCGACGACGGACACATTCGGTTCAACGGAGTGCAATGGTTGGATGTCACACGAGGGGTGAACCTCCCGCCACAAGCTCGCGGGTTGGGATATATGTCCCAGGACTATGCCCTGTTCCCCCATTATACGGTTGCAGGGAATATCGAAT
>CAZZPI010000089.1:0-8412 GCA_964655865.1 uncultured Nitrospiraceae bacterium | reverse complement strand
CTTGATACGGCCGAGGACCGAATAGGAGAAGAGGGGGCGTCCAAGGAAGACACGGAAACCACCGAAGACCTTTCGCCGGCGAGTTGGGAAGATTACTTCGACAGCGATCGGCGGGCCGGTGATTCCGAGAATCCTTCTTCTTCCCAGGATGAATTTCCCTCCTACGAACAGACCGTCGCGAAAACGACGTCTCTCGAAGACCATCTGCTCTGGCAACTATCTCTCTCGGGCCTGGAGGACCGTGAGAAGGAGATCGGGCAACTCATCATCGGCAACTTGGATGATGACGGGTACCTGCGGACGCCGCTGGCGGAGGTCGTCGCTGGTACCAGGTTCACCGTGGATGAAGCCGAATCCGTCTTGAGCGCTATACAGTCGTTCGATCCCACCGGCGTGGCAGCCCGCGATCTCCCCGAGTGTCTGCTCTTGCAATTGGGCCATCTCGGCCGGAGTCCGATAGGGACCATTGGAGCCAGGCCCGGTGCGTTGAAGGGATCGGTCATGGAGCAAGTCATCCTCCATCATCTGAAGGATCTCGAAAAGAAGCAATACGGCAAGATTGCGAAGGCGCTCGATATCACCCTGGATGAAGTGTTCCAGGCAACGAAGGTCATCGAAGGTCTCGAGCCGAAGCCCGGCCGACCGTTCAGCAACACGCAGAACTATGTCATCGTGCCGGACGTGTTTGTGGTCAAGAATGAGGGCGAGTGGGTCGTGCTGTTGAACGATGATGGCTTGCCTCGCATGCGGATCACCCCCTATTACAAGCAGATGCTGGCAAGCGGGCGCTCCGGGTCCCCCGAGACAAAAGCCTACCTGGACGAGAAATTGCGGGCTGCACAGTGGGTCATTCGGAGCATCGAGCAACGGAATAAGACCATCGTGAAGGTCGTTTCCAGCATCGTCAAATTTCAACAACAGTTCTTCGAGCATGGGGTCCAAGCGCTGAAACCGCTGGTGCTCAAGCAGGTGGCCGAAGATATCGGGATGCACGAATCGACGATCAGTCGGGTCACGGCCAATAAGTACATGTATTGCCCGCAAGGGATGCTCGAACTCAAATTCTTCTTCAATGCCGGGCTCCAGCGGGTTGACCATACCGCCGACATGATGTCATCGGTCACCGTCAGGGAAATGATCAAGAAGATGGTTGCGGAAGAAGATGCGCGCAAACCACTTAAGGATGAAGAAATCGCGGCTCGCCTACGGACTCAGCAGATCGTGATCGCCAGACGAACCGTCGCCAAATACAGAGCCGAAGAGAATATCCCATCGGCCAGCCAACGCCGCAAGTTCTTTTAGTCAGCTCCGTGAGACTCGCGCGCTCCATCGCACATGTGACGGATCCGGCAGCGTGACGCCAGGTTTGTGCCGCGACAAAACGGCATCTCATGCCGGACAACGAATCGCGGTAGCCCGGGCAATCGTACGCCATGGGACACTGTTCCGGCGGAAAGGGTATGAATGAATCTGAGACTGGTCGGGAGACACGTGAGAGTCACACCCGCTTTAAGACGATATATCGAGGATCGCGTGTCCCGATTAGATCGCTTTTGTCTGGAGGGCACTTCTGTCCAGGTGTTGGTGGGAGTCGATAAGCTGCGGCACACAGCTGAGGCGCTCGTCGTCCATCGCGGCCGTCGCATCCAGGCAAGGGCGGTCACATCGGAGATGTACGCTTCCGTCGACAAGCTGGTCGATAAGCTGGCCACGCAACTCAGGAAACACAAAGAGCGCCTCGTGGCGCACAAAGGCCGAACTGCGGCTAAGGACAGTCCCCCGGGTCAGCGCCGCGCACGTCAGGAAGTGGTTGTGCTCCAGGTCGTGCGGCCGGCACTGCCCCGCCTGACCGTCGAGGAAGCCCGCGACCAGTTGCAGTCCCGCGCGCAGGATTTCCTCCTCTACGTTGATGCGACCACGGCCAAGGTTCAGTTGATCCGTCGAATGAGCAGCGGGGACATTCAGTTGGTGGACCCTCAGGGATGAGTGGAGACGATGGGTCGCAATGCACCGCCTGGGCTGCATCTTGTGGTCGTGAGCGGTCTGTCCGGTTCGGGAAAGAGCCATGCGCTCAAGTGCCTCGAGGATTGCGGCTACTTCTGTGTTGATAACCTGCCGCCGGCACTGATCCCAACGTTTGTCGACCTCTGTAACCAACAGGGCGGCGAAATTCGAAATGTGGCGTTGGGGATCGACATTCGCGAACGTGTTTTTTTTACCGACCTCATGGGCATCCTGGATCGTGTCAAGGCCATGGGGCACTCCGTGGATCTGGTCTTCCTCGAGGCGAAAGAGGAAGTGCTCGTAAGACGATTCTCCGAATCGCGGCGCCCCCATCCCATGCTACCCCAACTCCCCGTCCTTGAAGGAGTGCGATTTGAGAAAGATCGGATGGCCGAGCTGCGCCGTGGAGCGGACCGAATCATCGATACCTCCGACCTCACGGTTCATGAGCTGCGCGAACTCCTCTCTCGCCAGTTTCGGAGAAGCGGGGTACCGAAACGACTGACGGTTGCGATCATTACGTTCGGCTACAAGTTCGGCGTGCCATACGATATCGATCTCCTGTTCGACGTGCGTTTCCTCCGCAATCCGTTCTTTGTACCGGAATTGAAACCGCTCAGCGGCGAAGACCCCCGCGTCCGTGCATATGTACTGGACGATCCCGAAGCGATCCAATTTCTCCGCTTGGTCGAAGAGATGTTCAAATTTCTGGTCCCACTCTACGAGCGTGAGCAGCGCAGCTATCTCACTATCGCCGTCGGATGTACGGGCGGACGGCACCGTTCCGTTGCGGTCGCCAGCCGACTGAAAGAAAGTCTGGCTGCGCTCGGATACCAGGTCACACTCACCCACCGCGATCTCCTCAAGAGCTGATCATCCACCGCATACGCAGGCATGCGGCATTATCTGTTTTCTTTGACAGGTGAAGCATACTGACTATACTTAGCTTGTATTCACGATCGACTCAATTCATCGAACATGTTGGGTGCAGTGAAACACGAGAGCCGCACGACCAGGAAAAAGCTCTACAAGACGAACCAAATCTGCGACCTGTTTGACATCTCACGTGCGACGCTCTTCCGTTGGGAACGCGAAGGCCTCATTTCGGGTCCTCCACGAGACTGGCGCAATTGGCGATTGTATACGGCCGACAATGTCCGGGAAATCAAGCGAGTGATCCGTACGAGAAAGGGCGTGGCGTAGGGAGAAAAGAAGCGATGATGAGCCTCGTAAAAAGCATGATGGAGATGGACGTCCTCACAATGTTCTCCCCGAAACGTCTCCTCGTGGGCCTCGATATCGGCTCGAGCGGGATCAAGGTGGTGCAATTAAAGGAGGCCAAGGGGAGATATTTGCTGCAGAAATTCGGCGTGAGGCCGCTGGAGCCCGAGGTCATCGTGGACGGGACGGTGATGGATGAGGGACGGGTCATTTCCTCGATCAAGGACCTCCTGGACGAGACGCGTGTCAAGAGCAAAGAGGTCGCGATCTCGATCTCCGGACATGCGGTGATCATCAAGAAGATCAGTCTGCCTCCGATGCCCGACGAAGAGCTGAACGACCAAGTGCGGCTCGCCGCAGAGCAATATATACCGTTTGACATCAATGAAGTGAATTTGGACTTCCATGTGGTCCCGGCTACGGAATCCGACGCCGGTGGAGAGAGCGAGATGTCCGTGATCCTCGTTGCCGCCAAGAAGGACAAGATCAATGAGCTCACCGAGTTGGTGAGGGGAGCCGGATTGAGTCCGATGGTGATGGATGTCGATGCCTTTGCGATCGAGAATATGCACGACGTGAATTACTCCGTCGGCCAGGAGACGACGACCACATTGGTGAACATCGGGGCCAGTGTGATGAATGTGAACATCGTTCGCGGTGGCACGTCGCTCTTTACCCGGGACATCCCATTGGGCGGGAACCGCTATACCGAAGCCATACAGCGGGAGTTGGGTTTGTCGTATGAGGAAGCGGACGAAGCGAAGAGAACGGGACAGCCCAGCAGCGGCAAGCAGGCCACTGTGGATCACGTGATCGATAGTGTGAACGCGGAGGTGGCGTCTGAGATCGGGCGAACCATCGACTATTTCAAGACCACGGCCACTGACGCGGAAATAACGCGGGTCTTGCTCTGTGGCGGAGGGGCAAAGGTGAAGGGACTTGCTCAACAACTCGGCGACCGCATGCATCTGCACGTTGAACTGGCCAACCCCTTCGCCGAAATCGATACGTCCATGAGCGGACTGGATCCTGAATTTCTGGACGACATGGCGCCATTGGCGGCGGTAGGAGTCGGGCTGGCTCTGCGATCGGTTGCTGACTAATGATCAGAATTAACCTCTTATCCGGGCCCAGGCAGCGTCAAGCCAAGCCTCAGTGGGACGTACGGGCGGAGCTCCTGGCGGGGGCGGGGGTCCTCCTCGTGATGCTCGCGGGATGTTGGTGGTACGCCGATGCTCTGGACACGGAGCTTATAACGCTTCAAACGCAGAAAGCGGAGAAGGAGAAGCATGTCGCGCAATTGAAGGAACAGGTCAAGCAAGTCGATGATTTCGAGAAGAAAAAGAAACTCCTCGAAGACAAGAATCAAGTCATCGATCAGCTGGAGAAGTCGCGTTCAGGCCCCGTCCGCACGTTGGACTATATTAGCCAAAGCCTCGATCCGTTGAAAGTCTGGCTCGTGGGCCTGGATGTGGCCGGGAACAAGATCGAACTCGACGGCCGTGCGCTCTCGAACGACGACGTGGTCGACTTCTGGAACAATCTCAGACGGACCGATTTCTTCACCAACATTGTCCTGAAGGAAACGAAGTCGGCCGCTGACAACAAGATCAACATCTATCACTTTCGCCTCACCCTCTATCAAAAGGGATAACGTGAACCTGTCGTCTCTCAATCTCGATGCGCTTCGCAGCGTTCCACTCGGCCAGAAGGTGGCGCTGCTCAGTCTAATCTTAGTGGGCATCGGTGTCGGCTTTTACTATTACGTGGTCGAGCCGAAAGAAATGGTGATCGAGAACGTGCGGACGGAGGTGGCGAAGCTTGATGCGGAAATACAGACTTTGGATATCAAAGCCAAGCATCTGCAAGAGCTCATCGCCGCCAGCAAGCAGCTCGAGATCGATCTGGCGAAAAAACGCGAGCGTCTCCCGCCCGCGGAAGAAGCGGTCATGCTGCTCAAGCAATTGGGAGACGTCGCGATTCGGTTGGGCCTCGACATCAAGTTGTGGAAGCCCTCGGATCCTCAGTTGGATCAGAAGACACAGTTGTTCGTCACGATGCCGACCGAAGTCGAGGTGGCTGGGTCGTACCACACTGTAGCCTCGTTCTTCGACCGGCTGGCCAAGCTCCCGAGGATCATCAATGTCCCCACGGTCAAAATGGGGGAGCCTAAGGTCGATCAAGGACGTGTGGTCACGAAGACGACCTTTAAACTTGAGGCCTACGCTGCAGCGCCTGACCCAAAGACGCCATCGCCGGCGCCTGCTCAGAAAAAATGAGGTGGCAGGAATGGGGATGCAAGCGGCCATGACTCCGCACACGAACACTCGGACTTCAGGGGTGCCTAGTCTCCGCGCTCGTCGTCGGACGCGCTATGTGGGAGTCTGCCTGTCTATGGCGTTATTCGGGACAGGATTGACGTTCGCACAGGACATGGCCCGAACGAGTCCGCCGGCGCCGGTGTCTCCGTCGCAAGCTCAAGCATCCATTCCAGCGCCGCCGACGCCCGGTGGAATCCCTCCGTTCCCCGACGCTATGGTGAACCCCGAAACCGGTGGCTTCACCTATGACGCGTCCGGGCGTCGTGATCCCTTTGCTCCCGTCATTCAGCGCCAGGACGGCCCATCGAGCTATGACGCAACATTACCTCCTCTTCAGCGCGTCGGCCTCACGGAATTGAATCTCATCGGGATTGTTTGGGGAGGCTACGGGTATACGGCCATGGTCCAGACGCCCGATGGCCGCGGGTACGCGGTGCGTCGAGGGACCCGCATCGGACCGAATAACGGCGTGGTGAGCGCGATCACAGAAAAGGGCATCATTGTGCAGGAGCGGTTCACGGATCTCTATGGCAAAAAGCAGGAGCGAGAGTATGTCAAGCTCCTGCACACGAAAGAGGCCTCAGAATGAATCGGACACACACTCGCGTTTACCCGGCAGCGTTCCTCTACACCTGTGCGGTTCTGTCGGCTTGGCCGTCGTCAGGGATCCATGCGGGCGCGATGGAGGAGGAAAAGGAGACTTCCTCGATTCAGTCGAGCGTGACGCCTGAGTCGGTGAGGTCAGAGGACGTACCGGGCGAAGTACCGGCCGCGGCAGCTACCCTGTCGCGTGCCCGTCTCCTTACCAGCATTTCGGTGTCGCGTGGGGAGAGCGAGGCCACGGTGGTCCTCACCGGAGACGGCCGGTTGGCGTATGAAGCTCAGGTCGTCGATGACAAGCGTATTCTCGTTGATATAGCGAACGTCACGTCAGTGGTTTCAAAGTCAGTCATACCGGTCAAACATCCTCTGCTGAAGCGGATCAGGGTCGGCTATCATCCGGACAAGATTCGGTTGGTAATGGACCTGCAACAAGCTGCGCGGTATGAGGCCAAAGCGGAAAAGGATCAGCTCGCCATTCGTTTGGTTCCGGATCGCGCAAAGGAGGCTCTGAAAATCCCGACTCCCACTACTGCCGTGACGCTGCCTGATTTGGATGCCTTCCCGGAGCCCGCCTGGAGCCAACTCCCACCGGCAAAAACAGAGCCTGTTTCTTTTGCGTCCTCAAAGAGAGCGCCCTTGTCTGAGCGGGGCATGAGCGAAAGGCCGAAGCCTCCTCGTGTCAAAGCGCGGTTGGTGCAGATGGCCGCGCCACCGCCACAGATGGCCCAAGAAGAGCCAGAAGGCTCAGGGAAGTCAAACGGCAAAGAGCAGGATCTCGTCGCAGGGCAGACCAGGTGGGTTGGCCGCCGAATTTCTCTCGATTTTCAACAGGCGGATATCAGCAACGTCCTCCGTCTCATTGCGGAGGTCAGCGGCATCAACATCGTCGTGGGTGAGGGCGTCAAGGCGAAAGTTACGATGAAGCTCGTCAGTGTACCGTGGGACCAGGCTCTCGATATGCTGTTGCGGATGAACGGGCTCGGCATGATCCGGCAGGGGAACATCGTGTGGGTTGATTCGCTGGTGAATATCGCCAAGCAACAGGATGAGGAAGCCCGCGCCAAGGAATCGAAGAGCAAGGCGGAGGAATTGGTCACGCGCGTGTTCTATGTCCGTAACGTGACCGCGCAAGATCTGCAGAACTCGCTTCGGCAATACCTCAGTCCCCGCGGGGTGATGAACATTAACCAGGCGACCAACGCGCTCATCGTGAAAGATGCCGAATCCAAGATGGCGGCCATCAAACAACTCGTGGAGGGCCTGGATCTCGAAGTGCCTCAAGTGCAGATCGAGGCGCGGATAGTCCAGGCTGATACGACCTATTCGAGGTCTTTCGGGGTTCAGTGGGGGTTCAATCGCGCATACCAAACGGATGGACGGACCTACGTGATCTCGAACTTGACCGGTCCCTTCTCGCAGTTGACCACACAAGGCAATACCGGCACGGTGACCAATAGCTTCATCGTGAACTTGCCGGCGGCCGTAAGCGGGCTCACTGCCGTGCCGGCGATCGGTTTCACGACGGCGCGCATCGGCGGCATGACCACGGATATCGATGTCCGGTTGTCGGCGGGCGAACTGCTCGGCCTGGCGAAAGTCATCGCGTCGCCCAAGATCGTGACGATGGACAATAAGGAAGCCAAGATCGCGCAAGGAGAATCGATTCCGTTCCAGACGACATCCCTTCAGGGTACGCAGACCACCTTCGTCGACGCGAACTTGGAGTTACAGGTCACCCCGCAGATTACCTCGCGGGATCCCAGAGAAGAAGGCAAGCGCATTCTCTTGAAAGTCAGGGCGACAAGGAACGCTGTCGGTGCCCGCAGCAATCCGGCGGGTCCGAGTATCGATCGTCGCGAAGCCACCACGCAAATTTTGATCCGGGACGGGGAGACCGTCGTCCTCGGGGGTGTGTTCGTCGATACCCAAAACAACAACGTCGCAGGCTTGCCCTATCTGTCCCGCATTCCGGTCCTCGGCTGGTTGTTTAAGAACAAGACCGAATCCGTGTCCAAGCAAGAGCTGCTGATCTTCTTGACACCCAGCATCGTGAAGGCGTAAGAACGCCTTCACGATGCTGCGGTACCTGAACGCGGGCGAATCCCACGGCAAATATCTCCTTGCGGTAATCGAAGGCGTTCCTGCCGGCCTTCCGCTTACGGCCGACACGATCAACGCCGACCTGGCCCGTCGCCAGCGTGGCTACGGTCGCGGCGGACGTATGCGCGTCGAAGAGGATCGCGTGGAATTCGTCTGCGGGGTG
>CAZZPI010000088.1:0-8420 GCA_964655865.1 uncultured Nitrospiraceae bacterium | reverse complement strand
GAGGGGGAGTTTTCATGCTGCAGGGTGGGCCGAGGGCCCATGATGACTGTTTTGAAAATCGCCAACAGCGAGCAGCAATGAGCTCAGAGCTGTTCGCTGTTCGCTATTGGCTGCTGGCTATTTCGAAGGGTTAGGCTTTCAGCTCAGCAAGAGTTTTCTTGGCCACTTCCGCTCCGGGATGCGAGGGACTCAGTTGGAGCGACTTCTTCAGCGCCTTCTCGGCCTCGGCTTTATTGGCGTTCTTGTACTGGGCCATGCCGTAGTGGTACTGCACCTCCGGATGTTGCGGAAGCTTTTCCGCCGCTTCCTTCAAGAGGCTCACCGCCTTTAGGTAGGCGTTCTTCTGGTAGTAGATCCAGCCCAACGTGTCCGCGACATGCGGGTCGTTCGGCATGACCTCTCTCGCCGTTTGGGCATGGGAGAGCGCGATATCGATGTTCCCTCCCTCTTCGACGAGCAACCAGGCAAGGTTGTTGGCAGCAGGGGCAAACTGCCCGTTGACTTTGAGCGCCTGCTCGTAGAGATCCTTCGCCTTGTCGAGCTGCTTCTGCTGTTGCCGAATCAGCCCCAGCATCATGAGCGCCTGCAGATGCTTGGGGTTCTTGGCCAGAACCGCCTCGAACTCCTGAGCCGCTTGGTCCAGCTTGTTCGTTCTGACATAGAGCTCGCCGAGACTGGTATATCCAGTCAGGACGTTGTCGTCGACCGCGATCAATTGCTTGAAGGCTGCCTCAGCCTGGTCGTACTGCTTCTCCGCCATCCAGAGTTGACCGAGGAGCTGATAGAGCAACGGGTTCTTGGGCTGATCCTGGATCAGCCGCATGACGCGATCGCGCGCCTCCCGCGCCTTACCTTGCGCGACCTTCATCGCCACGATCTGAGCCAGCGATTCGATGGCCTGCGGGTTGGCTTTGAGCGCCTGCTCATAATGCTCGAAGGCCTCCACGTCTTTCTTTTCCGCCTGGGCGATCAACCCCAGACGATGGTGACCGAGCGGGTGATCCGGCATGGCTTTCGTGATGGCTTCAAACACCTCTTTGGCTTTATTGGGGTCGCCCTTCCCGAGATAGGCGTCTCCGAGAATCATAGCCGCCTTGAGGTTCCTCGGGTGAAGCCGAAGCGCGGTCTGCGCTTCTTGAATGGCCTGGTCGTACCATCCTTTCATCAACTGGAGCCCTGCGAGGGACGTTCTGGCTTCAGCGAATGTGGGGGCCAGCTTGACCGCCTCGGCCAGCTCTGTCAGGGCTTCGCCCATGTCGTTGTTGGCCGCATGGGCCAGCCCTAAGTACATGTGGGCATGGGCGAACCGAGCGTCGTCCTTGACGACCTCGCGGAGAATCGGTAGGGCCTCCTGAGGCTTGTTTTCCATGAGCTTGATGCGCGCATCGAAATAACGGCCTGTGAGGTCGCGGGCGTTATTCTTGAGGACCGCTTCCACGCGAGGGCGCGCCTCGTTCAGATTGCCCGAGTCGAGATAATAGTTGATCAGCGCGTCGCGCGCGGCAAGTGACTTGGGGCTGACCTCATACGCACGCTGATAATTCGCCAGCGCTTTGTCGCCGCTGCCGAGCTGCCGGTAGAACTCTCCGAACGCGATCAACGGCTTCTCGTCGTTGGGTTGCGATTGAATCCATTTCTGGTAGGTGGCTTCAGCCTTGTCGAGCTTCCTGGCCGCCTGGTAAAAATTCGCGAGTTTCATGTGCAGGAGGCCGTTCGAGGGCTGAAGGTCGAGCGCTTGCTTGAACTGGCCTTCCGCTTCGTCAGGCTTGCCGCTGAGATACAGGAGGTCTCCGAACGCGACATGTGCGTCGACGGAGTTGGGATCCACACGGAGCGCCTCCTGAATCGCCGCGCCCGCATTGGCCATGTCCTTGGCTTGTGCATAGGCTCGAGCGATGGCCAGGTGAATCTGAATATTTTTGGGGTCCGCCTCAATCGCCTTCTTGAGTTCCGCGATCCCTTCTTGGAACTTCTGCTCATGTACGAGGCTTTGTCCGCGAACGATTAACCCTTCGGTGTTTGCGGGAGCTGCCGCGAGAACGATTTCGGCCCGCTTTCTGGCCTGGGCCGGCTCGTTGCCCTGAAGGAGCATGTGGGCAAGCTTGAGCTGCGCTTCATGGTTGGATGCGTTCAGTTCGGTCGCCGTCATCAGTTCACGGAAAGCGGCCTGGAGATTATGAATGCCGCCGATTTTCATAAGGGCAAGGGCCAGACGATAGTGAGCGTCAGAATCCTTCTGATCGGCCTTCACCACGTTTTGAAACTCAATGACGGCTTCCTGATACTGACCGTTGGCGTAGTAGTCCATCGCCCGCTGACGCAGTTTCGCCTTGTGGGCCTCCGGGGATTCATGGGAACAGGCCAAGGCGAGGAGAGCCGCGCCAAGCGTCGTCGCAACCAGTCGTGTACCGCGTGTCCGATTCATAGGGATCTTGCCTCCAGGTAACGTCAATGTCGGTGGCCATCCACCGCCTCCGTCACCTTACCATGCTGTTCGGTCATCGCAAGCAATTTTCATGATTGTAGAGGCGAATCTGAGTACAATCATTGGCTGGGCGGTCCTTCGTTGTGCCATGCCGGGCGAGCTGTAGACGATGACAAGTAAGCAGACCAAATGGCGAACCTATGACGGAACGGCTCTGCCCCGTCTGGGGGCGGATGAAGTACATGTCTGGTACGCATCGCTGGAACTCTCACCTCAGGTGCTGGAAGACTTGTCCCGGACACTGTCGGAGACCGAACGAGCGAGGGCAGCGCGGTTTGTGTCCGACTCGGCAAGGCAGCACTTTATTGCAGGACACGGCTTGCTCCGGCGGTTGCTTGGAGGATACCTCGGTCGCGATCCAAGCACTCTCGAGTTCATCACGGGGACTCAGGGGAAACCCACGCTCGCCGGCACTCGTGCGGACAACGGAGGACTTCAGTTCAACCTTTCCCATTCTCATGGGATGGGCGCGTACGCCGTAGCGCACAATCGCGCGGTCGGAATCGATCTCGAACGGGTTCGTCGCGAGATCGACGCCGAACGGTTTTCAAGGCGATTCTTCTCGGCCGCCGAATACGAAGCTTTGCAACAAGGGGAGGCGCGGGAACGGACGCTGCGGTTCTACCGGTATTGGACGTGCAAAGAAGCGTACGTCAAAGCGAAGGGGATCAGTCTGATCCCCTCTCTCGCCTGCGTCGCAATTGAGTTCGATCCTCGCTCGGAAGCCGCCTGGGCCATTGACGCCAGAGGCGCAGGCACGCAGGACAAAATGCGCGTTGAAGCCGGCCTCGCGGATGATGAGTATATGTTGGCTGTCACGGCAGAAGGGAAGGACTGGCACCCATGCTGGTGGAGATGGTCGAAGCAGACGTAGTTAGGGTCACCGGATAGGGTGGCGCTCACGAACCGGGAGGAGGTACATTCGCCGCCTCGCCTACCTGATCTCGCAAGCTTCGGAAAAAGGACTGCAGGAGTTCCTGGCTCTCCTGTTCAAGCAAACCTCCCAGCACTTCCACTCGATGGTTCAGGCGACGCTCCGCCGGAATATCAAACACCGAGCCGCATGCCCCAGCCTTGGTGTCCCGCGCGCCGAAGACGAGCCGGCTAATTCTAGACAGAAGAATGCCGCCGGCGCACATGGCGCAAGGCTCAACCGTCACGTACAGCGTCGAGCCGGTTAGGCGCCAGCTCCCTAACCGTGCGGCTGCTTCCCGAATTACGATGAGTTCCGCGTGAGCGGTGGGGTCTTGCCAGCTTTCGCGGTAGTTGTGCGCTTGAGCGACGACTTGATCGTTCAGGACGAGCGCGGCCGCGATCGGCACTTCCCGCTTGGCCGGAGCCAATCTCGCCTCCTCCAGCACGAGCCGCATAAACTCGATATCTTTTTCCAACCAGAGATTCATCTGCGTGATTGACGCGATGCTGTCCTTAGCTATGCTTTGCGGCGAAGAAGTCGCCTCCTCACCTGCGTCCTCTCCCCCTGCAAGAGGGAGAGGGAAGGGGGAGCGGGACGCTGAGCGATCGTAACACAGCACGAAGCCGGTTAAAACCGCGGGTCAGAGTGCGCCGGCGAGGTAGATCGCCCCGGTCGGTTGGGGACGTCCGCCTCCCGGTTCAAGGCTTATCGCGAACTTCTTCATCCGGGCAAAATCGGGAAGGCGCTTGGAAAGTAAGTATGCTGTTTGCCCGGCATCGACGTGGAATGTTCCGACACTCACGGGCTTCTGGTCGATCGCCCAGAGCTGATAGGTCGTCCCGCTGGGGCATTCTGGGAGACGGACCGCGTACAACCAGACTTTCTGCGTCGCCGGATCATAAAGAAGAAACGCGCCGGCTTCCTTCGCCACATCGGTTCCGGCCAGGGATACGACCTTCGCCTCCGGCGACTTCAACAGCTTGGCAAGCTCATCCTGTAGCGGTCGCCCTTTGCGGGCAAGCATGATCTCCTTCTCACGTTCAGCCAACTGAACGCGGAGGTCTTCGAGCTCCGCTTCCCGACGGACGACGGTGTCTCGCAGCTCATCGATATCGCTCGTCCGCTGGTGCAGCTCCTCGCGGAGATGCGTCAGCTCCTTCTCATTCTTTTCGATCGTTCGACGAAGTCCCGCGGCCTGTCCCATTTCCTTGTCTAACGTGGTTTGTAGCCGGGCAATCGTCTCGGCATCGTGTGTGGCGCGGGTCCAGAGGCCCGCGCCGATGAAGGCCGCCGCCGCAACGACCGCGAGCCCAGCAAGCCCGGCGGCAAACCGGAATTGTATCGAACGCAGCGGAGTGAGCGGGAGGAAGAGGTTATTGATCCATTCGCCCGGTTCAAGCGTAGGCGTAACCGGTTGCTTGGGTGAGTCGGCAACCGGGGTAGGCGTCACGTTGCGAGGGGCCATGATTTTGGCTCTGAGCGCCCGCGGAGGCGCCTGCGGAGGCAGGCCGAACGGCAGGAGCGCCACGACGGCTTGGTAGTCCTTCAATGCCGTGTGACACGTGGCGCATCCGGACAGGAGATGGGCCTCCAGGGCCTGCCGCTCCATTTTCTCCAGCGCGCCCACAGCATAGAGCGGAAGAGATTCTTCAAGTTCTTCGTGGGTCATGAACCCTCGTTCCCTCCCCAGGTTCCCCGCAGCGCGGCACGAAGCTTCGTCATGCCGAGCTTGATCCGTGTCTTGATGGTTCCCAAGGGCTGATTGAGCTTGGCGGCGATTTCAGCATGGGACAGTCCCTCGTAGAAGGCCATCTCGATCACCTGTTGTTGCGCGTCCGGTAGCTCCGCAATCGCGCTGGAGACGGCCGTGCGTAGTTCGACGTCGGCTTGAGCCTCGAACGGTGTCGGGGCATAGTCCGGCATTTGCCCGACGGCTGCATCGTCGAGCGGGGCCGACAGACGCTGAGTCTTGGCGCCGCGCGTGCGCAGACGATCGATCGCGCGGCTCCGCGTCAGAGTCACAAGCCATGCGATCGGAGTTCCCCGGCCGACGTCATAGCGGGAGACCTTTCGCCAGACCTCCAGATAGACGTCTTGCAACAGTTCTGCAGCCTCCTCACGAGTACCGAGCATTCGGAACGCCAGAGTGAACAGCACGGTGCTCGAAAGGTCGTACAGTTGAGTGAAGGCCTGCTGATCCCCTTTAGCGATCCTGGCAATCAGTCTGGGGTCTATAGTGGAGGCGGCTTGCTGTGCGGTCTGATCCATGCGTGTCAGAAGTGCCTTCGCCGGCGGCACCATCGGTCAAGCACGCCCCACTATATCATTTACGGACCAAATCCAGAAAAGGATGCATGATTCGATTCCTGACCACTCATGCTCCTTCCTTACAGCAGTGAGAGGCTCTTCAGCGGCGACAGGCGCAAGCACGTCAAAAATGAAGGTGACAGCGGTGTAGGAGCTGATCGAAGAGGCGCTCGAAGCCAAGACCTTCGGCCAACGGATGGAGTGTTTGCTCTCCGGTCTTTGTGTCGAGGGAGCCCAGCAGAAGACGGCGGCATCGGACGCGGACCTTGATCCACTGATCAGTGGCACCCGATCTGCGGAGAAGATCGAGGTCGGCTTCACGGAGGGGGAACTGACATACCAGCAGAACTCGTTCGGTCGGGACTGTATCAACAGGGCCGGACACGGTGACATGCGCGGTGAAACATCTTCGGAGGACCGCAAACAACGCGCGCTGCAGCGCGGGATGGCGCCGCAGCCACCGGGCAACATTGCCGAGCCCGCGTCGGAGCTGTTCCCGGCCTCGACTGATCCAGTGATCGGTCAAGTACCTCAGAAGGACGAAAGCAGACGGGTGAGCGCTGTGAGATATCGGAAGCCGCTTGCGTCCGCGGACAACCGCCACAACTTTGGCCAGGACTCGAGACTGTTCGATCCGCTCGACCACGTGCTCGCCGGCATCGCCCCCTGTGAGCAAGGTCCCGTCCGTGGAGAGAGCCTTGACGCGATGGCAGACAAGGACGGGTCCGTGAAGATAGACGACGATGTCTCCGACTGTGAGGTGATCGGGCGCGCAGACCTCGATCAAGTCCCCTTTGAGGATTATGGGGAACATGCTCCAAGAGACCACCCGCATAGGAGTGCGTTGCAGGATCGCGAGCCGGTCCTCATTGGACAAGTAGGACGAAGCGAACCACCCGTCGCTTGGTCTGATGATGAGGGGGTGGCTCATGGGCGTTCCCACTGCAGTCTTGTTCGGGCGGCCAACAAGAGCCAGCACGATGCGTCCCAGCAGGATACCGGTCCTAAATAGCAACCGGACGAGACGTGTCAGCCTTGTGCGAAAGGGATGACGGGAGGCTGACGCACCGTACCTGTATGTCAGGAAGCTCCGCGAGGGAAAGAGGCGTTGCGCCAGCCTGGCCGCAGTAGGAGCTGAGCGCTGCGTGAGCAACAAGAGAACATGACCGATCTCCTCAACCGGCGGATCGGTGACCAGCCGGCGAAGGAGAAAGAGGAACCCGCGCTCAAGCATAGTCCGTGGGGCCAGCTCAGCGAGGACACGATCCAAAGCAGTCAACCTGGCCTGCTCTGCCCGGAGCAACGACAGAGCATGGAAGAGGGGAACGGCGAGGTGATATTGCCGGGCCGCTCTGATCACCTGGGCCCAATCCACGGCCTCCTTCTGGAGCAACAAGCAGAGGTCCTTCAGGAAAACGCCGCTGCACGATCCCCGATGGAGGACGGCGTACGCGGTGAGATGGAGGATCAGGTCCTCGGTGCCCATGACCAGAATGGGCAGCCCGTTGATGATCCGAGGCATCGCTCGCTTCCAGAGGTCATCGAGTTCGTGCGGCCGCAAGTACCAGAGATCGGTGGTGATATCCAACAACAGAGCCCCTTCCGGCGATCGATAGGCGGGATTGCCGTCGATTTCTTGTCGGTATCCGGCCGCGCTGAGGAGTCGGTGAAGGTCGTCGAGATGACTTTCGCGGATGAGCAGATCCACGTCGACCATCGGTCTGATGCCCATCATTCCGTACACCCTGGTCAGTAGGTCCGCACCTTTCAAAACCAGGAAGTCGATCCCTGCTGAACAGAGCTGCGTGCCGATGTCGAGAAAGCGATCCAGTGTCCGCTGATTCGCCGTGCTGATGCGGCAGTAGGACTCAGCGAGGTCTTCGAGGGTCGAGGAGGGCATGGGACTGTTTCTCCAACGAGGCCCATTCCTTGAAGTGGGGGAGGCAGCGGCTCATGTCACCGGTTTCGAGCCAGGCGTCGCTCCGGCCTTGGGCGCAGAAAGGCCGCACGTTGCAGGTGGGACATTCATACCGTTCGTTCGGCTGCGCTACATCGACGGTGCGCTTGAGAAGCTCCCAACCTTCACGCACCGTTCCCTTTCGAAGGTTGTATCGAGGGATGGGGAAAGCGACACAGAGGTTCATCTCCCCGTAAGGAGTGACGGCAAAGCGAGTCTGTCCGCACGCGCACTCGATGAAACGGGCTTCCGCGGGACACTCTTCATACGCCATCGGCGCCGACCGTGCGCCCAGCATCTCCTGATTGAGCTGCGCTTTCCGGCTCGGACTCAGCCGATACTGGAGCGGAGCGAGGAGACCGTCGACCCGCGGCTGGATATCGAGGCAGTACTGGAACTTGAATCCATGTTCCTCGACCAATTCCCGGCAGGCCAAGATCTCATGGACATTGATCGTCGTGACCGGCATCCGCACGGTGACGGGGAAAGGTCGTCCGGTCAGATAGGAGAGCCCACGGAGAAAATGGGCGAATGAGCCGGGAACATCCGTCATCCTCTCATAGATCGAGGCGGTGGCCCCATAGATCGACACGTTGACTTGAGACACACCCACCTCGTCCAATATGTCGACGAAGTTCGGAGTGATTCGTGTGGCATTGCTCAGCATATGAATGAGCAAACCCTGCCTGCGGGTATGACGCAGGATCATCTCGATGTCCGGCCGCACCAACGGCTCACCACCGCTAAAACAGACC
>CAZZPI010000087.1:0-8483 GCA_964655865.1 uncultured Nitrospiraceae bacterium | reverse complement strand
CGATGCAATCTCGGGAAGCGATGGCGATGCGTCGCTCATCCCCAATCCGCAGGCGATCCTGGTTACGAGCTCGGCTCGTTGCTGATTGAGGGAAGCGATCTCGCCCAGTGCCGCCGTTTTCTCTTGCATGACCTCAGTGAGATCGTGGATGGCGAGGGTCCTGATGGCGGCTTGCTCACGGGCAGTCAGGCGCGACAGTCCGTCCAATTGGCCCAGCAGGGCGTTCAGAAGCTCGCGGAGTCGGGCAAGATCGGTGGACACCTGTCCTTCGTGTTGGGGCATCGGTTACCCTGCGTCGATGTTGGCGACATTGCGGCATGAAGCTGGCCGCGAGACTCATAACACGGAGTCTGTCAGCACGTACCGAATCAGCGCATCGCCCACTGCGCGACCGTTGACGGTGTAAGTTCCCGCGTCGATCGTCCGGCGCAAGCGCTCAATCCGCTCCGCTCGTGCTTTGTCCGGTTCCTGAGCGAGAGCCTTGATGCGCTGGATCTCCTTCGCCTGGTGCGAGATCTGAATGCGGTCTCCATCGAAGGCGCTGGATCGCCCCCGCGGCTCGGAAGAGCGCTCCGTCTCCTGGACCCCCAGCAACAGCTTTGCGAGATCGATCGACCTTCCATGTCCCCTGATTTCCATCACGCCGCTCCTCTCATCGGAGACTCTTTCTTGTCAGAAGCGTTGGACCTGGCTGCCTAAACTTTTCCCCTCGTCGGTTCCCTTATCGGTCGGGAGAGGAGAAAACTTGAGGGGGAGCGCCGGGGTCGTCGATGCCTGCGGCTCCAGCCCCCTCTCGATCATGGCGGCAAGGCCGATGCCTCCCGCTTCCGCCGCGCGCCTCGCAAGCTCTTGGTCGTAAAAGGAATAGAACATCTGACCGGCCTTGTTCTCAAACAGGCCGCTCGGAACCGTCTCCCTCATGGTCTTGAACAGATAGGAAAGGAAGTACGTCTCGAACTCTTGAGCTGCTTCACGGAGTTGACTTGGATCCCCGATGTGGCCTCTCTCTATCGATATGGGATTCAATGTTTGGGCTGGGATGACCGGGATTCTATCAAGCATCGAAAGCATTCAATCACCTATTGATAGCTCATATGATCTCAAGGTTCGCTTGAAGTGCCCCGGAGGACCTGAGGGCTGAGAGAATTGCCACCAGGTCGCGAGGCGTAACCCCGACGGCATTAAGCGCTCGAACGACTTCTCCCAAGGTCACGGTTTCATCGACGACCATCAATCGCGCCTCTTGCTCCTTGACTTCGGTCTGCACGTCCGGAGTGACCACCGTTTGACCGCCCGTGGACCCGACGAGCGGAGCGGGCGGCTGGGAGACGTTCAGGGTGTTCTTTATGGAGATCGTCAGGTTGCCGTGTGAGATGGCGCAGGTGGAAATACGCACGTGCTCCCCTAACACGACGGTCCCGGTCCGTTCATTGACGACAACCTTTGCCGGAATGTCGACCGCTACTTCAAGCCCTTCGATCGTTGCGATGTACTCGACCACTCGGCCGCGGTAGGACGAAGGGACGGTCGCCTTCACGAGGCCAGCGTTGACCGGCGTCGCCGCCCCGCGCCCGAACGCCCCATCGACTGCTTCGGCGGTCCGGATGGCGGTCGTGAAGTCCGGCTGGCGAAGCAGGATCGAGATGGACTCCCACTGCTCGATGTCGACAGCCACCTCCTTTTCGATGATCGCGCCTCCAGGCACGACTCCAGCGGCCTGATGATTCTTTGAGACGGTGGCCCCTCCGGCCCCACCCGTGCCCCCTAAGAACCCGCCGATGGAGATCGGACCCTGTGCGACGGCAAAGACCTGCTGAGTAGAGGCCTTCAATGGAGTCAACAGCAACGTGCCTCCCTGGAGACTCTTCGCGTTGGCCATCGAAGAGACGACCGCATCCACGGTCATCCCGGGTTTCGCGAAGGGCGGCAACTTTGCCGTCACGATCACGGAGGCGATGTTTCTCGTCAGGAGCTGAATGGGATCGATCACCAGGTTGATGCCCATCTTGTTCAACATGGACATCATGGCTTGGATCGTGAACTGACCGCCGATGACTTGATCGCCGGTCCGATCCAAGCCCACCACCAGACCGTATCCGATCAGTTGGTTCTCGCGGACGCCTTCGATCGTGCCCATGTCCTTGATGCGAATGGCCGCAGCCGGATTCGGGATCAAACTCATCGCGAATCCCATGATGGCGGCCGCCCGCAACCATACAGCGAGCCTTGAGCGCAAAACGTTCACGCTATCTCCTTGAGTGTTGGCCCGCTCCGGATCGAAACTCCGGCCGCAGCTGAGTCAGGAGCCTCACGATCCATCGCCAGGAGTCGCCCACGACCGTTGCCTGGTATCGGGGTGACACCGCGAGCCGTTGGATCGGAGCGTCGGTTGCCGGAAGGGGATGAACGGGATCGGTTTTCCGGACCACGCCGTTCATGACCAGGAGAGCGACGGATTCAGCCGAGAGCCGCGTCGGTGAGAACTTCCTCCGACGATCGTTCCGGCGAGAATTCAGGGTTTGGTTCATCAGACTTGCTCCCTAGAACGGATAGATCCAATCCAAAATGCGCACCAGCCATCCCGGTCGCTGGACGTCATCCACCACGCCCAGACCGGTGTAACTGATCTTGGCATCCGCGATCGCCGTGGAGGCGACAGTGTTTTTGGTGTCGACGTCCACGCGGCGCACGACTCCGCTCAAGGTCATTAGCTGGCGCTCGCCGTTGACCGTGACTTCGCGACGCCCTTCGATCCGCAAATCTCCGTTCGGAAAGACTTCCGTGACGATCGCGGAAATGGTGCCGGTCAAGGTATCCTCGCGGCTCGTCGCACCTTTGCCGCCGAACTTTCCTTTGGCGGAGGCATCGACGCCCAATCCCTTTCTGGCTTCATCACCGAGGCGCAAGCCGGGCAATCCGATGTAGCCGATGCCGGACCCGCTCAGACTATTCTCCAGCGTGGACTCCCGTTCCGCCTTGGTGTCCGCCGACTTCGAGCCCTTGTGCTTTTCGACGATCTTGATCGTCAAAATATCTCCCACGCGCATGGCGCGGAGATCCTCGTAGAGATAAGCTCGGCCGTTCTCTTCTTGCCACAGCGAGCCGGTCGTCTTGGGCGGAGG
Source organism: uncultured Nitrospiraceae bacterium (assembly GCA_964655865.1). Taxonomy (GTDB): domain Bacteria; phylum Nitrospirota; class Nitrospiria; order Nitrospirales; family Nitrospiraceae; genus JBBIJI01. The sequence goes on along the minus strand of CAZZPI010000087.1, from coordinate 5,361 downwards.
AAGCGGCGGGACGACGAGTCCCGAATGAACGGGGGAGGACGATTGGCAGCCGATCAGCTCGGTGCAACCACACAGGAAACCGACCAGAATCAGGCGAAATGCAAGACGATTAGTAATCAACGCGAACGACTCCCGGACCAATGACCTTGCCAAGGACTTCTTTTCCCGAATCCACGTTCGCCACGGTGACCATTTCGCCGAGATAGCCGGGTGATTTGGTCACCCCTGTGGCTTGGACGGCAAGCCTTCCGTGCCTGGCCTCGATGGTCACGCGATCCCCTTTCCGTACCGCGTATGGCTTCTTGAGGATCGAGAGCCTGATGGGCGTCATCGCCTGGAGCGGCCGGGTGGCGCTCTTGCCCGCGACCTCATCGAGCCGCTCGGCAAACAAGTGGTGAAAGTTGGAGACCTTCACCTTCGAGAAAATCAGGTCCTCCGCTTGGATGACTTCGTCGGAGAGGATGAGCTTCGCGGGTACCGCCAACTCGAGATAGGCGGCCACGTCGGCGGTGACCTCCACGGTACGAACAAGACGCCGATGGACGAGGATATCGAGAGCGAAACTCCGACGGCCGAGCGTCCCCTCCCCGCCCCGCGCATGGACCTTGAGTTCTACAGATCCGGCCGGGACTACCACAGGGTCCTGGGGATCGATCAGCGCGACGTCGAGATCCGTCATCTTGCCGGCCAACTCGGTAAAGAGCAGCCGTCTGATCTGTTCGTGAATGGTGTGGACGGGAAGGAGTTGATCGCGGTGACTTCCGGGTGTCGGGGCCGACATCGCGCTTACAGACGATCCGGTATCGTTCGTTTGAAGAGAGGGCGCACGACCTTGTCGCGCCAGGGAAGAATGGGGCAAAAGAGTGAGGGTTATGACTACGATCAGGAGTGCAAGCCACAAGGGAGATCGACGCGTCACACCGGCAGTCATTTCAGCTCCTACCGTCTGAGATTGTTGGCAATGGCCATCATCTCGTCTGAGGCTTGAATCGTCTTGGAGTTAATCTCGTAGCTTCGCTGTGCGATGATCATGTTGACCATTTCTTCGGCCAGGTTGACGTTGGAGCTCTCCAAGAACCCCTGCTGGATTACGCCGAAACCGGTCGAGAATCCGCCGGTCCCCTGGAGCGGAGGGCCGGAGGCAAAGCTGTCGAGGAAGAGGTTGTTTCCCACCGCGACGAGGCCTGAGGGATTGTCGAACCGCACGAGCTGGACTTGTCCGACTTGAGAAGCCTGCGTGACGCCGGGCAGCAGCACGGAGACCGTTCCGTCTTGGCCGATGTCGATCTTCAGCGCCCCGGATGGAATGGTGATGACCGGCGTCAGGAGGTCTCCATCGCCGGTCACCAAGTTGCCGACGTTGTCTCGCTTAAGGGAGCCCGATCGGGTATACATAATCGTGCCGTCCGGTCTGGCGACTTGGAAAAATCCCGGCCCGTCGATGGCAAGATCGAGCTCGTTGTTGGTCTGCCGCATGTTGCCCTGCACCCATTCTTTGGCCACCGTCACGGCCCGCACGCCGGCTCCGATCTGGACACCTACGGGAAACACGCCGACGTTGGACGCGTTGGTCCCGGGCAGCCGCTGAATCTGATACAGCAAGTCGGCGAACTCCGCGCGGCTACGCTTGAACGAGTTGGTGTTCACGTTCGCCAGATTGTGGGCGATCGTATCGACGTTGATCTGCTGGGCCGTCATGCCGGTGGCGGCCGTCCACATCGCACGAATCATTGGTTTTCTCCTATGCTGGCAGCGAGCAGCCGGAAGCTCTTTGCTATTCGCTATTGGCTATTCGCTGCTCGCCGTTCTACAACACTCGCCCCACGTCCTGAATCGTCACTTCCGTCATACGGTCGAAAGCCTGGATCAGTTTCTGCGCGCTTTCATAGCTGCGCATGCCTTGGATGAGCTTGACCATCTCACCCAACGCGTTCACGTTCGCTTCCTCGAGATGTCCCGCCTGAATGCCGGGATTCGCGACCGGCTTCCCCTGCTCGCCGGCGAAGTAACCCTCCGATTGCTTAGTCGGCATGCCGTGATCCGGAAAATCTACGACCTTGAGGGTCGCCACGGTCTTGCCGTCCACCTGGATTTCACCTTGCCCGTTCATCTGGATGACACCCGAGGGGACCTTGATCTCTCCCGTCGTGCCGAGAACAGGGTGGCCCTGATTGGTGACCAGCCGTCTCTGGTTGTCGAGCGAAAAGGTGCCGTTGCGGGTATAGCGGATCCCCTGCGGGGTCTTGACCTCGAAGAAACCGCGGCCCTGGAGCGCCAGATCCAACGGGTTTCCGGTAATTCTGATCCGTCCTGCTTCGAACGTCGTCCGCAGCCCGTAGGGCGCAACGAAGACGCGTCCCGCTGCGCCGGCGGGGGCGGTCGATAAATGGTGCGCCAATCCGACGTTGCGGATGACGCCATGCGCGGTTAGAGCAGTGCGTGCCATGATGGCTTGAAAGGTCTGGTCGTCCTGCTTGAACCCGGCTGTGTTCACGTTGGCGATATTGTTCGCGAACACTTGCATGCGTCGCTCCTGAGCCACGGCGCCGGAGAGAATGGGATAGATGCCACGGTCCATATGAGTGTGAACGGCCGAGCAACATGTGTGCCATTCGGTTCGTTGCAACTGCAGAACAGCGGGTAGCGGGCAGCGAATAGCTTTTGAACGGGAGCGAATAGCTGGCGGCGAACAGCCAGTATCAGATAGCCAATAACGAGTAGTTTGAACCAGAGAGAGGCAGGTCTTCGTTTCTAGCTGCCCGCTGTTCGCTATTAGCTGTTAGCTACTCTCTGGTTGCTATTGCCGTAGGAAAAGTCTTCCGAGCGCGGCTGCGGGGATTTCCGATCACCGGCAACTCGTGCCGGTCGCAAGAATCAGCGAGAGGATAGAGAGGGAAGCGGCGGCGGGTTGTCACCCGCGGGCATCGGCGCGGGGGCCGAGACGCAGACCACGGCCTGACCGGTCGCGGAGGCCCGTCCCAACGCTGTGGTGGCTTGCTCCAGGATGCGCTCGCGATCCACGCCGTCATCCGGATACAAGGCCGCGCCCACGTGGCAGGTCAGCAGGAAATCGGACCCGTCGAGGCAGAGCGGCAGGGTCAGTACCTCCTGCATCTTTTCCCCGATGCGGACGACATCGGACGCATCCCCGATGTTCTCAACAATCGCGGCGAGGGTATCGGGAGCGATGCGCGCCACCGTGTCGGAGCTGCGAATGGCTCCTTTGATACGCGCGGCGATGACACGCGAGAGCATATGCGAGCGCAGAGAGGCTTGCGATGGGTCTGACAAGGTGAGCTCTTTCGTTCGGACGAGCAGCAAGGCTCCTCGGTTTTGCGTCTTGACCGACCGGCTCACGGCCTGCCCCAGCAGCGCCCGAAATAAGCGGTCCGTCGGCAGACCGGTGATGGGGTCATAGGTCGAGGGGAAACTCGCGGATGAGCCCTGTCGGACGCTCGTCCGACTTCGGCGGCTGCTCGTGACCCAAAAGGCTCCGAGCACGAGACAGAGGATGATTCCGGCCGAGGCCAATGCGGCCCAGAGCGGCATCCAAGCCCCGATGACGATCATTGGGGGATCTTGCAGGATACTGAGCATCGATGCCGTAAGGCCCCTTGTAGAGCGATGCGATGGGGATCAGTCACGTGCACGACCGTTGTCGCCCTCTGTTGTCGGTTGACCGAGGCGAGAACTAAAGTGGGACGAGCGGCAGGAGGCGGCCCGTTCCTGCTCAGTAACAGGGAGGAACGAGGAGCAACGCGCCATCGCCCGGCGGCGGTCCCGGGCCTCGGCGCCGGATGGGCCCTATTGGAAGGCTTGGAGCTTCGCTTTGAGGTGCAGAATGGCTTTGGTGTGGATCTGACACACGCGTGATTCGGTGACGCGGAGAATCTGGCCTATTTCCTTCATCGTGAGCTCTTCGAAGTAATACAGCGTGAGGACGAGCCGTTCCTTCTCCGGCAGCTCGTTGATCGCGCCGGCGAGCAGCTCCCGCTGGCGATCGTTGATGACGCTGGCCAGGGGATCCAGGTTTTGCGTGTCCGCCAAGACCTTGATGACCTTGTGCCCGTCGGGCTCCTGCAGTCCGAGATCGTCGAGGCTGACCAAGACCGCGCCGCGCGCGCGGCAGAGGAAATCGTCCAGCGCGTCGACCGACATGTTCAATTCCGCCGCGATCTCCGCGTCCGTCGGTGGGCGACCGTACCGGTTCAACAATTCCGTGTTGGTCTTTTGGAGCAACGCCACGCGCTCGTGGACCGACCGTGGGATCCAATCCATCGAGCGAATCTCGTCCAGCATGGCCCCGCGAATCCTGAACTCGGCGTAGGTCTTGAACTTAGCCTCACGCGACGGGTCGTACTTCGTCATCGCGTCCATGAGTCCGATGACGCCGGCAGATACGAGATCCTCTGCATCAAGATAGGCCGGGAGGCGAAAAGCCAAGCGATGCGCCATTGCTTTGATGACGTGCGCGAACTCGCGGATGAGCCGCTCGCGGTCCGCCTCGTCAGGAACGGGCGCGCCTACCGGGGGTTGCAGCGATGCCTTTTGCAAAGGATCGAGCCTCATGGGAGCGTCTCAGGGCACCCGGACGTGCGGACAGAGAGTGTGTTGCCAAAAGAACTGCACGGTGCTCTTCGGAACGGCATCGATCTCCCACCGGGCGATCTGTCGCGCCAGCCGGATGAATTCACGGCTCGACGGCGCCTGGGGGTAACGGTCGAGGACTGCGCGCTGTTGCGAGACGGCCAACGGCACGTAGTCGTCGATGGGGATCCACCCCAGATAGTCGACTGAGACGGTGAGGAAGCGATCCGCGGCGACGTCGAGTTTCCGAAACACTTGGATCGCTTCCGCGGCGTGCCGTGCCATGTTGACCAAGACACGGAACCGCCGTTCCCGATGCTGCGTGGAAAGGATCTTGATGAGCGCATAGGCATCCGTCAGCGAGGCGGGGTCCGACGAGATCACGATGAGAATTTCTTGCGCCGCCGCGGCGAAAAACGTGACGTTCGATGAGATGCCCGCCGCGGTGTCGATCAGCAGCACGTCCATGGAGTCCGCCAAGGGCTCCAGTGCGTTCTGGAGCGCCAATCGTTGGTCTCCGGTCAGCCGCGTCAGGTGCGGGATGCCTGACCCGGCTGGGATGATGCGGATCCCGGCTGGACCTTCCACCATGATCTCGGACAGGGTCTTAGCACCGGACAGGACGTGCTCGAGGGTCCAGCGCGGGACAAGACCGAGCAGGACGTCGAGATTGCCCAGCCCTAAATCGGCATCGAGGACCACCACGCGGCGCCCGGCTCGAGCCAACGCCACGGCAAGATTCGCCACGACGGTGGTTTTTCCGACCCCGCCTTT
>CAZZPI010000086.1:0-8494 GCA_964655865.1 uncultured Nitrospiraceae bacterium | reverse complement strand
CTCCTCGCCGACCGCCCAGGACCTTTCCATTTCCAGCGCTTCACTTCCGGCATGTCATCGCCGTGCCGGCGGATGTATTGTTTGTGTTCCATCAGCTTCTCGGAGATGGTCTGCTTGACGTAGGCCGCGCGCGCCCCGAGTTGCGGCAGACGGTCGATGACATCGCCGACCAGATGATACCGGTCAAGGTCGTTCAACACGGTCATGTCGAACGGCGTCGTGGTCGTGCCTTCCTCCTTATACCCGCGCACATGCAGATTCTTATGGTTGGTCCGGCGATAGGTCAGGCGATGAATCAGCCAAGGATACCCGTGAAAGGCGAAGATGATCGGTTTGTCCGTCGTGAACAGCATGTCGAACTCCTTGTCGCTCAAGCCGTGCGGGTGTTCACTCTGCGGCTGGAGCTTCATCAGATCGACCACGTTGACGACGCGAACCCTTAGGCGCGGCAGCAGGCTTCGCATCATGTCCACGGCGGCGAGCGTCTCCAATGTGGGCACGTCGCCGGAGCAGGCCATCACGATATCCGGCTCGCCGCCCCGGTCGTTGCTGGCCCATTCCCAGATGCCGAGGCCCGCCTCGCAGTGTTTGATCGCCGCGTCCATGTCCAGCCACTGGGGTGCCGGCTGCTTGCCCGCAACGACCACATTGACGTAGTGACGACTGCGAAGACAATGGTCGGTGACCGAGAGGAGCGTGTTGGCGTCGGGCGGAAGATAGACGCGGATGACCTCCGCCTTCTTGTTCACCACGTGATCGATGAACCCCGGGTCCTGATGACTGAAGCCGTTATGGTCCTGCCGCCACACGTGCGAAGTCAGGAGATAGTTCAGCGAGGCGATCGGTCGTCGCCACGGGATCTGGCGCGTGGTCTTCAACCACTTGGCGTGCTGGTTGAACATGGAATCGACGATATGGATGAAGGCCTCGTAGCAGTTGAAGAAGCCGTGCCGACCCGTCAGCAGATAGCCTTCCAGCCAACCTTGACACATATGCTCGCTCAACACCTCCATGACGCGGCCGTCGGGTGAGACGCGCTCGTCCGTCTTGAGGATTTCCGCCGTCGAGCATCGCGCGTCCACTTCAAACACGGCGGTCCAGCGGTTGGAGGAGGTCTCGTCGGGACCGAAGATCCTGAAGTTCTGCGGGTTCAGCTTCAGAACATCGCGAAGAAACCGGCCTTGGATCCGAGTGGCTTCCGCCTCGACGGCCCCCGGGCTCGGGACCTTGACCGCGTAGTCGCGGAAATCCGGCATCCGTAGATCGCGTATGAGCATGCCGCCGTTCGCATGAGGATTCGCGCTCATGCGAAGCGTGCCGGCCGGGGCCAGCTCCGCCAACTCGACGACGAGCCTGCCGGACCTGTCGAACAGTTCTTCCGGCTTGTAGCTTTTCAGCCACTTCTCAAGGACTTTGACGTGACCAGGCTTCTCCATGTCGCCCATGGGAACTTGGTGCGCACGGAAGGTGTTCTCGATCGGCTTTCCGTCCACCTCCTTGGGCCCCGTCCAACCTTTCGGCGACCGAAGGATGATCATCGGCCACCGGGGTCGCCCTGCAAATCCTCTGGTCCGCGCAGCGGTTTGGATCTTCTTGATTTCGGTCACGACAGCATCGAGCGTAGCGGCCATCAGTCGGTGCATCGTCGAAGGCTCGTCGCCCTCGACGAAATACGGCCTGTACCCGTAGCCGATAAAGAGCGATGCCAGTTCGTCGTGCGGCAGGCGCGCCAACACCGTGGGGCCGGCGATCTTGTAACCGTTCAGATGCAGGATCGGCAGCACAGCGCCGTCGCGAGCAGGATTCAGGAACTTGCTCGAATGCCAACTGGCGGCCAGCGGGCCCGTCTCGGCCTCTCCATCCCCCACGACACAGGCGACCAACAGGTCCGGATTGTCGAAGGCCGCGCCGTAGGCATGGACTAACGCGTACCCCAGCTCGCCGCCTTCGTGGATGGAACCCGGCGTCTCCGGCGCCACGTGGCTGGGAATCCCACCCGGAAAGGAGAACTGTTTGAACAGCAGCTTCATCCCCTGTTCGTCCTGAGAGACGTTCGGGTAGATCTCGCTATATGTGCCTTCGAGGTAGGCGTTGGCGACAAGTCCCGGTCCGCCGTGACCGGGCCCCGTCACGTAGATGACGTTGAGCTTCTGTTCTTTGATGATGCGATTGAGATGGACATAGATGAAATTCAGTCCGGGCGTCGTCCCCCAATGGCCGAGCAAGCGAGGCTTGATGTGATCGCGGGTCAGCGGCTTTTTCAACAGTGGGTTGTCATACAGATAGATCTGGCCGACCGACAGATAATTCGCCGCCCGCCAGTAGGCGTCCAGTCGTCGCAGTAAATCCGGGCTCAGCGGTTTCTTCCTTATCTGACGCATTCTGCACTCAGCAAGTGATAGACGGAACCGGCGATCTGAGTCTCTTCGTCCGTGTTGATGACGCGAACGGTGACTCCGCTCCTTTTTGTTGAGATGATCGGCTCATTCGCTTTGTTGCGGGCTTCATCGATGACGATCCCGAGGAATCCGAGTCCATCGCAGATGCGCGCGCGGATGATCGGCGAGTGTTCGCCGATGCCTCCGCTGAAGACCAGCGTGTCCAACCCGCCCAAAACGGCGGCAAACGCGCCGATCCACTTCTTGGCCTGATAACAGAAGAGGGCCACGGCTTCGGCCGCGCGGACGTCGCTGCCCTCGCGGGCTAAGAGATCGCGCATATCGGCGGTCGTTTCGGAGAGCCCCAGCAATCCCGACTGCGTATTGACCATCGTATGGAACCCCTCCACAGTCATTCCCTCCGTTCTCGCCAAATAGGAGACCAGGCCGGGATCGAGGTCGCCTGAGCGCGTGCTCATCGGCAACCCCGCCGTGGGCGTAAAACTCATGGTCGTATCAAGGCTCTTGCCATCGCGCACGGCGGCCATGCTCGCTCCGTTGCCGAGATGAGCCAGGATCACGCGGCCCTCCGCCTCCTGCGGCCCTCCGATGCGCGCAAGCTCCTTCATCAGGTACGCGTAGGAGAGCCCGTGAAATCCGTATCGCTGCACCCCGGCGGAGTCGTATCGCCGGGGAATCGGCAGGAGATATGCAACGCGGGGCATGTCGCGATGAAACGCCGTATCGAAACACGCGACTTGGGGAAGATCGGGATACCGGTGCCCGAAGGCCTCGATCAACCCGATCTCGGCAGGCAAGTGCTCAGGATCAAACGGGCTCAGTCGCTTCAGCTCTTCCATCACGACCGGCGTGATCCGCTGGGGGTCGCGATAGCGCCTTCCCCCGTGCACCACTCGGTGCCCGATCGCCCGCAGGGGATGGCGCGCGAGCGCATCCTTGAGACATGCCATGAGCGATTCGATACAGGCCACGTGATCAGGAGCCCGGACCGTCCGACGTTCGGCTGGACCGGCGCCCTTTGTCCACACGAGCGTTCCGTCCTGCGATCCGATGCGGTCGATCATTCCGGACAGTTCGCGGACGGGGGGATCAGCGAATCCAAAGAGCGCAAACTTGAGCGTGGACGATCCCCCGTTGATCGCAAGGATCGAACCGTCACCGGTAGCTGAATGGGACTTCGTCATGCCGTTGCAATAAATAATAGGTCGGGAAAGGGGTCAGGAACCGTTTGCGCACAGCGCCCTTCGGGTCGTTCCGACAAACGGTTCCTGACCCCTTCGCTCAGGTCTGTCGTACATAGTCCCCGACCAGGCGGTACGCGTTGTGGAGATACTGAGCTACCATGCGCTGGGTGTTGAAAAAGCCGCCGTTCAGAGCGATGGCGTGGCGCATGAGCTCGATGAACCGCGCTCGGTCCCGATAAAAGCAGGGAACGATTTTCTCTTCGAGTTTGCGATAAAGCTCTGCTGCATGACAGGCGTCCATCCCCCCTCTCGGCTCCAGGCAAGCTTCGACCCGATCACCGATCGACCAACCGGTCACGTCTTCCACGTGTCCTTCGATCCACCAGCCGTCGAGCACGCTCAGGCTGGGCACGCCATTGACCGCCGCTTTCATCCCGCTCGTGCCGGAGGCTTCCATCGGAGGGAGCGGCGTGTTGAGCCAGACGTCCGCACCGGCACACACGAGCCTTGCGAGCGACATATCGTAATTGGCTAGATACGCCACTCCCACCTTTCCCCGTAAAGCGTCACGAATCTCATGTATCTTGTGAATCGTCTCCTTCCCATCCTGGTCGCGCGGATGGGCCTTACCGCCGAAGACGATCTGCAGAGCCCCACCCTGCTCGGCAATCTTGGCCAGCCGCTCGATGTCGTGAAAGATCAAAGTCCCCCGCTTGTAGGCCGCAGCTCGTCTGGCGAACCCCAGCGTCAAGACGTCCCGATCGAATCCCGCGTTGGTCTCATGATTGACGTACTCCACCAGCGCCCGTTTTGCTTCCGCATGGGCGGCCCAAATTCCCTCGCCGGGAATGCTGATCGCGTACCGAAGCGATAATTGATCCCGCCGCCAGTCCGGAAGATACCGATCGTAGAGCGTTTGAAACGAGGGAGCGGCCCACATCACCGCATGGACCCCGTTGGTGATGGAGTGAATCGGATAGCCGGGGTAGAGGCTATGGGAGACTTCACCGTGCTTCATGGCCACGCCGTTGACGAACCGTGAGCCGCGCAAGGCGAGCTGGGTCATGTTCAAACTCTGGTCTTGCCCGCAGGCCTTGAGCCGACTACAGCGTCGATCGCCGAGCACTCGATGCGCAAGATCGGCGGAAAATTGATCATGGCCTGCCGGCACCGGCGTATGGGTCGTGAACACGCATTGTTCGCGGACCGCCTCGACCAGATCGGCCGGGATCGCGCCTTCGGTGGCGCGGGAAGCCAGCTTCTCTTCGAGCAAGGCAAGCACGAGCAACGCCGCATGTCCCTCATTCAGATGAAACCGTCGAATCCCGCCGTATCCGAGCGCCCGCAACATCCGGTAGCCTCCGAACCCCAACACGACCTCCTGGCATAACCGATAGTGGTCGTCACCGCCGTAGAGCCTATCGGTAAGAGTCCGGTCCCAGGGCTGATTGTCCGGGATGTCCGTGTCGAGCAGATACACGGACACCTCGCCTCCCGACTCACCCTTCACTCGATAATGCCAGGCCCCGACGTGGACCGTGCGATTCTCGATCTCGACCGCGACGCGCCGGTCGAGGGGCTCGCAGAAATCGTTGATCGGCCACGCGACCGGCTCTTCATGCTGCCAGCCTCGCTCATCTAAGCGTTGATAGAAATAGCCGCGCCGGTGCAGCAGCGTCACCGCCACCATTGGAATCTCCAGATCGGCAGCGGACCGAATCGTATCGCCTGCCAACACGCCCAACCCTCCCGCATAGGTCGGCATCGAGGGATCCAGCCCGATCTCCATTGAAAAATAGGCCACCAGCGGATTCTTCGTCGTCGGAGAATTCATAGAGCCCTAGCGGACAGCGAACAGCTAATAGCCATGAAAAAGCCAACTCCAAATAGCGAACAGCGAATAGCTCAGAGCGACCGGCTGCCAGCTATTAGCGCGCATTATTCATGAAGGCTTCTACTGCAACCGCCGATACGCCGCTCCGACAAGCCTGCGTGCGGTCTTACGGCACGCAGGCGGGCAGGCTCGCCGCTTGGTCGGTCAACGTACTGTTTCAAGTACGCCTCCCTCCCTCGCGCCTCCGCGTGGGGGTACCCGTTGCGTTCTTCTTGCAACGGGTCCGACGCTTGGCGTCTCAGCGGTTTCGTCACGAACCCTCATGAATAATGCGCGTTAGCTGCTTGCTGCTCGCTCATGAGCCTGCTGGCCACTCGCTGTGAGCGTCTTTCAGCTGAGCGTCGCACGAATCCAATCCCCCAGATAATGGGTGATCGCCACGACACAGATCCCGATCAACACATGCTCGCCGATGACTTTCCACGGCGCGATCTTCTGGGTGCGCGCCAAGAACAGGCTGAGCACCGCAAGAAGCGAGAGGCCCCAGACCACGCTCGTGATAATCGCCGCATCGAGCGGCAGAAGAAGAACGGGTAGCAGGAAGGTCATGGCGATCAAGAACTTGGCGAGGAACGTCGCAAGAGTCGATTCCCATACGAAAAAAGCGGGCCCGGTATTCTTCGATTCTTCCGACACATGGATGCCCAAGGCATCGGACAACGCATCCGCAACCGCGATCGTCACAATCCCTCCCACGACGACAGCCTTCGAGTGGGTCCCTGAATGCAGCCCGACCATCAGTCCCAACGTGGTGATCACGCCCGAGGTCAAACCGAAACTCAAGCCGGTCTTGAGTGAGGACTTCATTTCCCTCATCGACCTTTCACGGCCTGTCGTCAACAACACTCGCTACCGATTACACTCCTGCTCGCCGCTCACACACCCGCGCACCCATACCGCAACCTGATCGAGCAACTTCGTGACGGCCCGATTGGCCGCCACCACTCCCCCGTACGCGTCCTCGCTGGGAGCCTTTTCCACAATCTCGATGCGCTTGCTCCCGATCACCTTCTGTTCCCGCTGTTCGATCAGCTGCACACGGAGCGCAAGCCGAACCTGACTGGGCTGTTGAATAAACTCCTGTTGGAGAATGAGTCCCTGTGTATCCAGGCGGTAGTCGCCTCGAATCGAAGCGGGAGATGATACAACGGTCTGCCAGAATCCGCTCTTCTCCATCGAATAGGTTAAGAGCGACACAAGCATCCGCGGGGGCGTATCAGCCCATTGATTCGCGGTGTAATACCTCACTTCATAGGGTCGCGTCAGATAGACCATCCGTGGCGTGTCGAACCCCGGGTCCGCCTGCGGCAGGCTGATGAGGAGGATCCCGTGACTAGCCGGCTTCTCGCCGGAGGAGGGCGCGGCCCAGGTCCCTTCTTCCATCTTCAACAGGAAGGTATGGACAGGACCTTCGGTCGATCGCGACAGGGCACATGCCGTCAGCAACACGCTCAGCGCCATGGCACCGACGCTCAGTGAGGCGTGTGAGCTAAGATCGTTCCTCATCACTCAAGGCTCTCATTCCCCCGGCCCTTTCGGTCCCGGCGTCCGCCCAAGCATGAGGATACTAGGCTCCCTCTCGATATCTTGCGCAACGCGATTGAGCGTGGCCGTGAGCTGTCGCAACTCCGTCACGAGGTGGCCGGTCTCCGCAAGCGTGTCGCGAGAGAACTGTTCGAGGTTCGGTTGGACCTCGGTCATCACGGTCCCCACAGCCTTGCTCGTGCGGGAGAGCTCTTCGGTCATCGACTGGAGCGCCGCGGCGGTCTTGTCGACCCGCGCCAGCACGGTGGGAAGCTGTTTGTTCACGGTTTCAGTCGCCGAGGCCAGGTTCTCGGCCGCCCGTGTCGCGCTGAGGACGCCCTTGTCCACCTGTTCACTCCTTGCCGCCAGCGTTCGCGTGATCTCGGACAGATCCTTGAGGATCTGTTTGAGGGTGTCGCGGTTTTCCTCATCGACCACGCCCCTCGCGTTTTGAGCAAGATCGTTCAGATTGGTCAGGAGCTTCGAGAGTTCCTGGTCCGACAGCAACTGGGAGATGGCCTTGTCGAGCCGGGAGAACAACGAAGGCCCGCTATTGATCACGGCATATTCTTGGCCCGGCTCCACGCCAAGGGCCGGCGCGTCTCGGCTGCCTCCTCTCAAGTTGACGGTCGTCAATCCAGTCAGGCCCTGCGTTTCGAGCACGGCGACGGTGTCCGTTTTGATCGGGGTCCCGCGAAGGATGGCGAGGGTCAGCCGCACCTCTTCGGGATTGTCCGGGTTCAAGACGATGGCCTTGACGCGTCCGACATCGACTCCACGGTATGTGACCGTCGAATTCACGCTCAATCCGGCGACGGACTCCCGCATGTACGTATAGTAGCGGTCATAGACTCCACGGTAATCGGTCTTCCCCAGCCACAGGATCACACCGAGAACCGCCGCGCCCAACACAGCGACGAACGATCCGATTAGGACGTAGTTGACTCGTGGCTCCATGTTGCCCGTCCGTATTGGCCCTCCGCTGCTCTCCCGCGCGGGCCATGAAAATATTCGCGGATCAATGGATCGTCCGACTGCGCCAACTCCCGCATCGTCCCGATGCCCAGGATCTTCCCGTTGCCCAGCACCGCCACGCGGTCTGAAATCCTCCAGAGCGAATCGAGATCGTGGGTGACCATCACTACCGTCAGCCCCAACAGCGCCTTCAGGTGCAGCACCAGCTCATCAAACCCCGCTGCGATGATGGGATCCAGCCCGGCGGTCGGTTCATCCAGGAACAACAACTCCGGATCCATGGCAATCGCCCTGGCAAGGGCGGCTCGTCGGCGCATTCCCCCGCTGAGCTCGGCGGGATATTTGACCGCGCTATCCGGCGGCAGTCCCACGAGCGCGATCTTGATCGCAACGATGTCCCGCACCAACTCGGGGCTCAGGTCGGTATGTTCGCGGAGCGGGACAGCCACGTTCTCCGCCAGCGTCAAGGAACTAAACAGGGCTCCATGTTGGAACATGACTCCAAACCGGCGGTGCAC
>CAZZPI010000085.1:0-8502 GCA_964655865.1 uncultured Nitrospiraceae bacterium | reverse complement strand
GTCAAGGCCGATCCCCCGACGAGAGCTGAGCCTCGATCCTAACTCAACGTACAGGATGCGGCCCGGAGCGGCCACGTAACACGAGCGTGTGTTTCTCGAGCCAGAACAACCCGGATTTGCTATTTTCGTGCAATCCTCAGCGAGAGCTGATTTGTTAGATGAGCCCCTGCTCTTGAATCCTGTTTCGGCTGGACCCACAAAGATTCAAACTTCCCCGAGGTTTTTCCTTCTGTGTCTCGATAACCCAAGCGTCCCACTCCGCCCTGGATTCACTTCCTGACAAGAGAGCCCCTTGCGTATGTTTCTACATTGTGACAGCTTTTGCGCTATCGAGCGTAGGAGTTGCGCCGAGCCTGGGAACAACAGTCTTCCACGGGACCATGCACAGGAGGAGGTACGTATGAACATGATCTGGAGATGTGGAGTCATGACACTGCTCATGGGCCTTGGGCAGGTCGCGCCTGCTGTTGCGGCCGGCAACCCTGACAACGGGCCTGGGTGCGGATTAGGAAAACTTGCGTGGTCGGAGTTTAAAAATCAGAAAAATATCGCTCCACAGGTATTGATGGCGACGACGAACGGCACATTCGGAAGCCAGACCTTCGGGATAAGTTTTGGGACGTCCGGTTGCACCAACGACGGGAAGGTATGGGCGGGGCGCAAAACGGAGTTTTTTGTGGCGGCCACGTTTGAGAGTCTTGCCGAGGATATGTCGCGTGGTCAGGGTGAGCACCTAGCCGCACTGGCGTCGTTGTTCGGTGTGCCGGAGGAGCACCGGCCGGCGTTCTTCGCCATGGCGCAAGAACGCTATCATGAGCTCATTGCGGATGGGGCGACGTCGCCGACTGCGCTGATCAAGGCACTGGACGATGCCATGGCGGAACATCCGGTCCTGGCGAGAGCGGAATCTTCGCGGGGAGGATTGCTGGAGCGTCCCTAGTCAGAAGGAGGCATTTTTTCTTGTCAACTCTTGCGGCGACTTGGGTTATACTTCGGCCGTTGTTTTATTTGGATCGTATCGGTGGGCCTTAACCAATCTCTTAAGGGAGGAGGACTTATGTTGAAGAAACTGCTCATGTTGTCTGTTGCGGTGCTCTTCGGCTTGCAAGCCGGTCTTTCGATGGCGGCGAATCCCGACACCGGCCCAGGCTGCGGATTGGGCAAGTTGGCGTGGAGCGATTACAAAGGGCAGAAGGAGATTGCGCCCCAAGTCTTGATGGCGACGACCAACGGCACCTTCGGCAGCCAAACGTTCGGGATCAGCAGCGGAACCTCGGGCTGCACCAATGACGGCAAAGTCATGGGCGAACACAAGACGACCATGTTTGCTTCGCTCAACTTCGAAGCGCTCTCGGCTGAGATGGCACAGGGACAGGGCGAGCACCTGGCCTCTTTGGCTACTCTCTTGGGCGTGCCGGCGGAACATCAAGCCGAATTCTTCGCGATGACCCAAGAGCGCTATACCTCCTTGATCAAAACCGGTGAAACCTCCCCGGTGGCGATGGTGAAGGCATTGAACGACGCCATAGCCGGTCACCCGGTTCTTGCTCAAGTCTCGATTCGTTAAACCCCAATGAGGGCCCTGGCGCTCGCGCCAGGGCCCTTCTTGTTTCTTCCGTGTCCATTGCGGCACCCCGCCCTTGTTCTCGCCGGTATTCTCCTCCTCACACAGGTCGCGCCTGCGCGATCGGCGGATGCCGAAGCCTATCGCGAAGCATTGATCGATCGGGCTCGAGAGCAGAAACTTGCCGAGCAGCGTGAGTGGCATTTGCTGTTGCACTATCGGCTCCGTCTCTATGGGGGCTACGAGAGTGAGCAAGACGACCCAGGCTTCTTCCTCGCTCCAACCGGCAAGAAGGACCCCCAAGCAGAGCTGGAAGCGACGCTGAGCCAGTTCTTTTCCGACGAGCTTGTCGGTCGATCAAAACAGCCGGCCCAGTGCGCCTTCGTCGCGCGCTACCACTGGTTGAAGGAGAAGCTCCAGTTCGACGATCGACGTCTCCCGCCGCAGCGATGCGAACGCTTCGATCGGTGGTTCGACGACTTTGAAGCGCAGTCGATCACGCTGATTTTCCCATCCGCGTTCATGAACAACCCGGCATCCATGTTCGGTCACACGCTTCTTCGTGTGGATCAAAAAGGTCAGACGGAGCAGACTCGCATTCTCGCGTACACCATCAACTATGCGGCGGACGTTCCGCCTGACGCCGGAATCGCGTATCCGATTGGTGGCATCTTTGGGTTCTATCAAGGATACTTCTCAACCATCCCGTACTACTTGAAGGTGCAAGAATACCGCGACATCGAAAATCGCGACATCTGGGAATACAAGCTCAGTTTCACCGACCAGCAGATCCGGCGCCTCCTGATGCATGCGTGGGAGCTCGGGAATGCCTACTTTGACTACTTCTTCTTCAAGGAGAACTGTTCATACCATTTGCTTTCATTGCTCGAGTATGCCGACCCAAGCCTACATCTCACGGATCAGTTCTATCTGTGGACAGTGCCGGCCGACACCGTTCGTCTGATCGCTGCGCAGCCGGGACTTGTCAGAGAGATCGCCTATCGCCCGTCCCGGAGCACGTTGATCCGGCGCAAACGGGAGTTGCTCGCGCCGAGCGAGTACGGGCTTCTGTCTCAGTTGATTCAGGATCCGAATGCTGCGAAGTCCGATGAAGTGACGGCCTTATCGGTGCCACGACAGGTGTTCTTATTGGATCTGGCGTCCGATTATCTGCGCTACAAGGCCGAAACCAGTGAATCGGCATCCGCCATGTATAAGGAACGGAATCGGGCCTTGTTGACGGCTCGTAGCGAATTGCGCGTGCCGTCCCCCGAGCTGACGATCGCGCCATTTGCTCAGGGTCCTGAGCTGGGCCACAAGACATCCCGCGCTTCGCTCGGGGGTGGATGGCGGAACGACGACACGTTCGAGGAGTTCACCGTTCGCGCCGGCTATCACGATCTGCTCGACCCGGAGATCGGCTACACGCCGGATGCCCAGATCGAGCTCGCGTCGATCAGCCTCCGCCATTACAACCGAGCCGATCAAACGAGGATCGAGCGGGCGACCTTGGCCAATGTGCTGTCACTTTCGCCAATCGATGCGCTGTTTCATGCGCCCTCTTGGAAGATCAACGCCGGGATGCAGACCATCAAGCACAATGGCTGCCAGCGTTGCACCAACGGCGTGATCGACGGCGGCATCGGAGGGGCCTTCGAGTCCCGCGTATTGAAGCGGGAAGTGTGGTTCGCTCTTGCAGAGGCTGAGGCCAACTACAGCAAAGCCTATGAGGAACGGCACCGCGTCGGTGGTGGCGGAACCCTCGGGATGTTAGCTGACGTGACCGAGGCTTGGAAAATCATGGCCACCGGCACCTATCTCAAGTACGCGCTGGGAGAGAAGTCCGACGACATTCGGTGGTTCGTGGGCCAACGCTATACACTCGCCCAGAACTGGACGCTGCGACTCGAATATAACCATCGCGACCACGATAACGACGTACTTTTCACGGTGCAGATGTTCTTCTAAATTCTTGCGTGGCGCCAGCGTGACGACTTTAGCGATGTAATCCGGGGAAGTGGATGAGGGGAACAGGTAAGGATTATTCAGTCCAGCATCCGCTGGACCGCAGCGCGCGGGACTTCTGCCGTGCCGACGCCTATGACTTCTCCTGTTTCCACTCGGACGACCTTGGAGTTGATCTCAACATGTGAATGTCCCAAGTCAGCGTAAGAGGTAGTGACGACGGCATCCACGCCCAGCAGCTTTCCTATTCGCATGGCCGAGCTCTCGTCGAAGCCTCCCGTCTGCGTCAACGCGAGCTCCTCCTTCACCCTCGAAAGCTGAGCCCGTTCAACGAGCTTGACGCTACCTTCTTCGTGTAATTTAGCTGCGAGTTTCTCTGTGAGATAATTGCCTAACGGCTTGTTCTCTTTTCCGGAAGTGTCCTGGACTGGCAGGACTGCGATGCGGGTGATTCCCTGATCTTTCATAGGTGTCGACAAACGGCGCGCCAATTCCTTGAGCAGCGGGTCGATTGACACATAGGGCACTTGAGCAGTGCTGGTAGAAGTCTGGTTGGCCTGCGAGATGGGCGACGGAGGACGCGTGTATTTTCTCTGCGCATCCTCTGCAGTTAAGACAACCTGCGAGGGTGGAGGAGGTCTGTAGCCGCTCACCTCGAGTACTCGATCATCGCGACCGTAGACAACCTTCGTTTCTTCGTCGTGCCCTTGCAACGCTTCGATGAGAGTGTAGATTGGTTCTCCGAGAATTCCAATGATCGTCAGATAAGCGTAACCATAAACCGCTGCTCGCCCGGGATTCGATGTATTACCCATCTCGTATTTATAAGTGTCCTCGTGTTTCCCGCCTTCAAGCTGCTGGACTGCAGCGGCCTTGCCGAACTCTCGCTCCACCTCCTCGCGTGTTGCGCCAGGCTGTAGACTATCGAAATTTGGTTCCGGGTGCCCATTAAGAGCCATCGCAATTGAGCAGCCTGAGAGTGTGAAAAGCCACCCAATAATCAACGCCACGAACAAAAGGCGGCTCGGATTGAAATTTTCAGCTATAGTTGACATCTTTGGCATGGACCCTTCTTGTGCCAGGACCGCGGTGAGCATATATACGAGATCGTGTCCTGATTAGGCAATCCCTAGATCTGGCGAAATTCTAGCTTACACCGCAACTATGTAATTCCATAAGCTTAGTTGGGAGCATGAGCCTCCTCGATCAACTCTTCATTTTCTTTCCTGATTCCTGGAAGGACCAGGACTGGGCGGCGCGCAGCGGCTTGCCGCTCGAGGACGTCTGGTTCCCCGCGGCCGATGGCACGAAGCTCTTTGGCTGGTACGTCGAAGCGTCGGCCACTTCGGCGGTGTTGCTCTGGTGTCACGGGAATGCGGGCAACATCATTCACCGATTGGAGAATCTGCGCGAGCTGTACCAGATCGGCCTCTCCGTCTTCCTGTTCGACTATCGTGGTTATGGCAAGAGTCAGGGGCGGCCATCGGAAGAGGGCCTCTATCAGGACGCGTTCGGCGCCTATGACTACCTGACGCGGACACGGAATATCCGTCCGGAGCGGCTAATTCTCTTTGGTCGTTCGCTCGGCGCCTGCGTGGCGGGAGAGCTGGCGGTCCACAACCCGGCGGCGGGGCTCATTCTGGAGTCTTGCTTTCCCTCGGTGGAAGCCGTCGCGAAGTTTCACTATTACAGCTTGCCCGTACACTGGCTCCTCGAAGCGAAATTCAACCTGCTCGATCGTCTTGCTCAGCTTTCGCTTCCGAAGCTCTTCATCCACGGCGATCAGGACGACATCATCCCCCTGGAATTGGGCAAGCGCGTGTTCGACACCGCGAAGCCCCCCAAGGAGTTGTATGTGGTCAAGGGCGCCGATCACAATAACGTGCCGTTCGTCGGCGGCCGCCCGTATTTCAAGAAGCTGGCCGACTTTATCGCTCAGGCGCTTCGGATCTAGACGCGTCGCGCCCGGAGGTCTACCGACCACGCTCCATCCCACCCTGTTCTTTCGTCTCTGCCGGCCACGCGTCTGCTATCTTTACTTGTGTCGGGAGAGCAACGATCACTCATCGCTTCGAAAGGAGGGGAGGTATGAGGGACTCCTATTGGACGCCGTTTGGCCTTCCACTGATCTCAGGTCTGATTGTCGGATCGTTTCTGACCGGTTGTGACGGCGACATCGGCGCCTCCACCGCCAAGACCGCCCCCTCCTTCGGAGACGCAGCCATCGTCGCGACGGCCACCTCGCCGGGCCGTGTGGCTAACGACGAGGGCGTGGCGCACTACCAAGAGAGGCGTTGGCAGGAGGCCCACCAAGAGTTTCGCAAGGCCCTTCAAGCTGATCCCCAGTCCGCCGAAGCCTATTACAATCTCGGTCTGACGCTCGATAAGATGGGCGACCATGAAGGCGCGGCGGAGGCGTTTAGAAAAGTCGTCACCCTCGCCCCCAAGTCCTCGGCGTTGCTTGCATCCGTGATTCTCAAGGAACACGTTGGCCGATAGTCGCGACATGGCGACAACATCTTCCAACCCGGCTTTCGCACGCAGCGGCCTATCCGGGGAAACGTGCGTCTCCGTGTGCCAGGGTCAGAGGGGCGTGAAACGGCAATCTTCGGAAGGTGGTTCGCACGTAATCCGTTCACAGCGGCCCGCGCGGGAACCTCTCAACCACGAGTGACAAGCGACGAGTTTTCGGCAAAGACAATCCGATGCATCCACCTCACCAACTCGGTTCTCACCTCTTTTCCACCACATGCGGCTGAAGGCGTTTACGTGCAAGCGCGCTCAAGAAAGTAAAAACGGATTGGCGTGTGCCGAGACTTTTGGTAAAGTGCGCCGGATTTCTGGTCACCGGTGGACGGGGAGAACCCGCGCCGGTGTGCTGGATGAGGCCGGAAGATCGCGTGGAATGCTGGCAATTAACAAGGACGGCAGGGCGGATACTCTTGTCCGCTCTCGTCATCTTCGCCATCGGCGGATGTGCCGCAAGCGGAGCTCGGCCGCCGGGTCTCGGCGGCTCGAGATCCTCGGCGCTCTATGCAGCAAGCCCGGCCAGCGATGCGAGCGCCGGGTCAGCCCAGGCCGCCTCCGAAGAAGAGCCCTTCGATCCCTTCGCGCGCGAAGGCGAAACGGCGGACACCGACTACGATCCCTGGGAGCCGTTCAACAGTGTCGTGTTCGAGTTCAACCGGCAGGTCGATCGTTATGTGCTCAAGCCCGTTGCCCAAGCGTACAACTTCGTCCTCCCCGATATGGTCCAAGTCGGCATCAAGAATTTCTACTACCATTCCCGCTTTCCGGTCCGATTTCTCAACAACTTGTTCCAGGGCAAGTTCAAGGGCGCAGAGATTGAAATAGGACGGTTTATCTTCAACACGGCTTTCGGCTTCGGCGGGTTCGTCGATGTGGCGACCGACGGCAAGCTCGTCGCGCCGGAAGAGGATACGGGTCAGACCTTCGGGTTCTACGGGGCCAAGCCCGGGCCCTATTTGGTCCTGCCGTTTCTGCCTCCCTTGACGATCCGAGACGGCATTGGGTTTATCGGCGATATCGCGCTCAACCCGATCAACTGGCTGGTGTTCCCCATCGTTGAAGTTGAAGGAATCCCCTCCGTGGTCGCGCACAAGAATCGGACCACAAGCGCCTTTTTTCAGATTGGAGGGCGGGTCGAGGAGATTGTGAACGATCGCTCCTTGAATCTGGAAAAATTTCAGGGTGTGGAGGAGGCCACGCTCGATCTCTACACGGCCGTCCGCAACGCCTACCTGCAAAAGCGGGCGAAAGCGATCCGTGAATGAAAAGGACTGAGTAAGGAGGACTGAGGGCCGACGCTCAGTCGTCAGCACTGATCGCTCAGTCCTACGAAATGATGTCCATCTCTCGGCCGACCCTGGAAAGTGCCGCGGTGCCCGAGGTCCATCCAGCGTATGACCTGAGAGTCGATTGAGTCGACTGGAATGGAGATGCCGAGACGGGCTACGTGCCGAATCGTTTGGCAGAGGCGTAGCTGTGCCCCACCCCGATCGCCACGTGTTTGGCGACGAATTGGATGAATTCATCGGGCGGAAGCGGCTTACTGACAAGAAACCCCTGGATCTCCTCGCAGCCATGCTCGCGCAAGTATTCGAGCTGGTCCTGTCTCTCCACGCCTTCCGCCAGGACGCGCAATCCTAGATTATGCGCCATCGCGATCACGGTCCGGGTGATCGATGCATCCCGCGGGTTTTCCGCGATGCTGCGAACGAAGGACTGGTCGATCTTCAAGGCAGTGATGGGATACTGCTGCAGATGCCCTAGCGAGGAAAAACCGGTGCCGAAGTCATCGAGGGAAAGCTGGACGCCTAAAGTCCTTAAACCACGAAGAGTCGGAACGGAGCGCTCTGGATGTCGCATCGCGACGGTTTCAGTCAGTTCCAGGTCAAGCTGTTCCGGCGCGAGTCCCGTGTCCGCAAGCACCTGCGCCACCGTCTGCACCAGCTTTGGATCATGAAACTGCGAGTTGGACACATTCACCGCGAGCCGAATGGGTGGGAGGCCTGCCGCGCGCCACGCCTTGGCGTGCTGGCAAGCTGTCCGCAGCACCCACTCTCCCAGCGCACTGCCTAATCCCACGTCTTCGGCCACCGACAGGAATCGGCCGGGAAGCAACACACCGAATATCGGATGATTCCACCGGATCAGCGCCTCCGCCCCTACGACGGCGCCCGTTCGGAGATCGACCTGCGGTTGGAAATGGACGGCGATCTCATGGCGGTGCAGGGCGTGACGAAGATCGGCCTCCATCGCGAGACGTTGCTCGGCCTGTTCATTCATCGACCGCGAGTAGAATTGGTAGCCGTTGCGGCCCAGAGACTTGGCCGAATACATGGCGGCGTCCGCGTTCTTGAGCAGGGCGTCCAGGTCGAGACCATCCGCGGGGAAGCACGCGATCCCGATGGTCGCCGTCGTGTAGACCTCGTGCCGGTCCAACACAAAGG
>CAZZPI010000084.1:7724-8507 GCA_964655865.1 uncultured Nitrospiraceae bacterium | reverse complement strand
TTGACTCTCTTGGAATAGAGAAAATCAATTGCCTGGAAGCGGTCTTGCTGTGTCTTGCTGTCTTGGAAGAGGCACCATTCCGTGTCGCCGTTCCAAAAGAAGTGTTCGCCGTTGGCGTGGATCATGTGATGGGGATTCGCAGCATCGAGCTTTAGCGGTCCCTTATTGGCTGACGAAGTCACAGTCAACGTGCCGTTCCCTCCAGGGGTCCCATCGCTCCATGTATACGAATAGGTCCAGACACCGATCTGATCGGGCATGAAGCGAATCTTCCAGACTGCGCCAGTCTGCCCACCGGCACCATCCCCATCATAGAAACCTGTGACATTGACCACGCGACCGGTTGGGGATGTAAATTGGCCGTTCAGTGTCACGACGTTAAAATCAAACTTATTGCTGTAACTCTTGTTATTGGGCACAGTGATGTCGTGTTTTTGGTAGAGTCCTACTTGCGCAAGAGCCCCCGGTTCACTCCAGAATAGCGTTCCCATGAACATCAGCAGTGCAATGACCAAAAACGATTCTGACTTGCGCAGCCGACGAAGATTGATCGGCGTCCGTGCGAGGCCGAGCCTGGGGGAGTGGTGTGACTCTAGATCACGCTGATCACGAGTCCGCGATCCCCAGTGATGACCGACGGGGCCCTTCACAGGGTGTGCGCAAAGGGCCCCTTGAGCAGTCTTGGCCTGCACGAGCTTCCCTCTCTTCGTCAGAAGCTTCGGCTGACCTCATTCGAGAAGCCCGACTCGTTACCCGAGCCGTCATAGGCTGTGACCACGAAGT
>CAZZPI010000084.1:0-7714 GCA_964655865.1 uncultured Nitrospiraceae bacterium | reverse complement strand
CCGGCGTGGCCGCCTGGCAGACGTTCCCCTGGCAGGTGGTCCCGGCTTGCAGCCCCGTGGCCTGATACGTGATGACATTGCCCTGCAGGGTGGCAATGGGTGCGCCGTACACACCCGGTGTAGTCGATCGGTAGACCTTATACCCAGCGAGGTCGCCCTCTGAGTTCGGATTCCACGCGAGCGTGACCGAAGAAGTCGGCGGTGAATTCACTGTCAATGACACGCCGACGGTCCTTGAGCTCGCGCCGGGGGCCGCGACAGTGATCGTTCCGCTATAGGATCCAGCCACAAGCCCGGCAATATTGATGCTGGCGACAACAGTCCCATTGCCGGAGCCCGATGTAGGACTCAAGCTGAGCCATGAGGCATTGTCGCTCGCGCTCCAGCTCAATGTGCCTCCTCCGGTGTTCGATACGGAAACGTTCTGGTTGGCTGGATTGGATCCCCCTTGAGTTGACGTGAAAGAAAGGGTTGTAGGGCTTAACGCGATATTGGGTGGAGGAGCATTAATGGTCATCGTAACCGGGATAGTTGGCGAGTTTGTCGCACCGGTGCCAGAAACCGTAATCGTCGCATTGTAGGTGCCGGCGGCAAGACCACTGATGTTCGTACTGACAGCCACAGTCCCGTTTCCGCTCCCCGAGCCGGGGCTCAGGGTTAACCAGGTCGCGTTGTCGCTGACGGTCCAGGTCAGCGTGCCGCTCCCGGTGTTGCTGATCGAGACTGATTGATTCGCGGGATTGGCCCCGCCTTGGGTGGCGCTAAAGGTCAATGTCGAGGGAGACGCCCCGATCGTGGGTGCCGGCGCAGCCGTCACCGTCAGGGTGACCGGGACAGTGCGTGGAGTATTGGTCGCTCCGGTTGCGCTGACGGTAATGGTGCCGTTATAGGTGCCGGCGCTGAGACCTGCGATATTGACACTTGCCGTGATCGTCCCGCTCCCGCTGCCCGACGCAGGACTCACTGAGAGCCAGGTGGCGTTATCGCTCGCACTCCAACCCAAGGACCCGTTGCCTCCATTGCTCACTGCGATGTTCTGACCCGGAGGATTTCCACCACCAACGACTGATTGAAACGACAGACTACCTGGCGAGAGGACTATCGCCGGCGACGAGGGTGGAGGAGGGGAAGTAGGAGTCGAATTTAATTGAGCGCTCGTTTCCGGGGTGAGGGCCGAAGACAGTTGCGGCATCCTTGAGAGCAATCGTTGAAGTCCGCCCATTGAAGATGAGCTGTTAGAGCCTGCAGCTGCAGCTGATTTTGTCGAAGATGTCGCTCCAAACGAGGTCACGCTCTGTGAAGGGACGGGTGTCGGAGTAACAACAGTGATGGACCTGCTTGTGGGAGCAGATTCGACGGTTGGAGGGTTGAACGTACCGGTTGTTGCAGGACTTCCGCCAGCTCTAACTTCATCTTTCTTGATGATTGTTGTGCGAGTATCAACCGTTGGAAGCTCTCCGGATTTGGCTAAGTCTCTTGAGTTCAATGCAGGTGTAACAGATGAATCCGGCGCGAACGATGGGCGACGGATAAGCCGATGCCCTTGCCGACGGTCCTTAAGGCTCTGGTCTCTCTTATGGTCGCGAGATGAGGTAATTGTTGATTGCTCTCGGAGGGTTATGGGCTTCTCGGTTGCAAGAAGATTGGCTGGAACTAGAGCATCAGAACCCAAGACTCTAAGAACAAGGAACAAGATCGCTGCTTTTTCGATAACTACGTTTTGTTTCCTTGAGCTTGTTGGATGTACTTTAAGCTTGTGGTGAAACATAACTTTCCCCTCCGTGTACCGAGTTCCGGAAAGCTCGTTGGTGTCTCGATCCTCACTTTTTAATGGCGTGACTGAATTCAACCGTTAAATTCATATGTAAAATCATCCTATTAGAAGGTGCCTGACAAGCGATCCCCATAACGACCGACAGGGTTGAGCAAGACAGGTGCCACCTTCCTCGCTAGGGAAGCCGCACATGCTCGGGCAATAAAAATTACTGGAAAGATAGCTACTTGCATGACCTTTTAAGGAGTGAGGCTCAAGAGACGGCGCGAACTCAGAGATTACTGGGGTAGGGTTTAATCAGCAAACTGAGAACATCTCAACTCTTAGTTTAAGTATTGGATTGAAACGACTGACTCAGAATGCATCATCACATTCGGTCTAATGGATGTCTATTGAAAGACAGTTCATCCTGATCCCCACACAGATCGAGGTCGGAGTTCCAGAGTCTAGCCTTAGGGTACCCATTTCCTGCCCCGTCGTCCACGTTTCCCCAGGTCCAACCATCCCTTTGGTAATCATGACAAGATCCGTGGCGCTATCCTTGAAGAACAAAGGTTGAAATGAACCCGCTCTCTTGGTTAGCCATACCCGCTCTGGTTTCTGCAGCCGCTGGAGGTGCGCTGGCTCTAACTTCCTTTAGAAAGGCTAAGGGTCTTTCCTTCCGTAGGACCGTGCCTCTAGCGCTCCTTGCCACGAGTATCGAACAGGTGGCCAACCTTTTCACGATATTGGACAGTTCCCATGCTCTCTGGTGGAGACAGGTGGCCCTGATTGCAGAACTGACACTTTGCAACGCCATTGTCTACGTAGGCCCCTCCTTAATTAGACCCCGCAACTCATCGTTTGAAGCAGCAGCCAGATGGCGCGCTCACGCCGTTCTCGTCCTATCGGCAGGGTTGGTCCTCATCAGTTGGTTCCATGGCACGTTCCGACATACGTCCGGTCATGATCGCGAAATGATCGGACTGCTCTCCCTAGCTCAAGTCCTCAATGTGTTCATAGTATTGTCTGCCGCACTCGGGCTCACGCATCTCGAGGTGATTCTCCGAGAAAGTCGTGACCCTTCTCGCTACCAGCTCAAATTCATCCTTATTGGGTTAGGCACGTTGGCGGCGTTCCAGATCTATCAGGCAAGTCAGCTCATACTCCTGCCCATTTGGAGCGCAAGTCAGGCGTTAGTTGGTGCGCTGACTGCGCTCGTAGGGATAGGCCTGATTGGATTCGGCCTGTTCAGACGGCTTTCGCCTGGATCATCGACCCGGGTCTGCCTGTCCCACAAAGCGATCTATCGCTCAGTCACATTCACGATTGTCGGCGCGTACCTCGTTGTGGTTGGGATTCTGGGCGAATGGATCAGACGCGCGGGAGAATCGTGGGGAGTCGATCTCAGCACTGTGATCGTATTCGGTGCGTTGGCTGTTCTAATTCTCGGATTACTCTCCAGGACGTTCCATTCAGAGCTTCGGCGAATCGTTTCCCGCGCGTTTTTTCGATCGAAGTATGACTACCGGGCCGAATGGTTGGAAACCACTCGGGCCTTTCAGCACACCACATCGGTGGAATCTATCCTTGATCAACTCCTCGCTCTATTGGCGCGAACGTTCGGAGCCTCTCGAATAGCCATCTGGCTTTTCTATGAATCCGATCAGTGCTTCCACCAGATGCGCTCCATTAATACGGAAACCCCTCCGCCGCCCGTCCCTCATTCGCACGCTCTGATTCAACAGCTTGAGCGTGCGGAAGAGCCGCTCCATCTCACCCGGTTCGACCGAACGACAGACGAATCACTAGCTGTTGAGGTCCGTTCGGTGCTCAGTTCGACTCAGGCACACATCGTGGTCCCGATCCGCTCTGCAGGCAGACTACTGGGATTCGTCACCTTGAACGAGAATCCGCACGGGGAGGGCTATCGGATTGATGATCACGACCTCCTCCATGGAATCGCGCATCACGTTGGAGTTTTGCTGGCTCACGCTCGCCTAGCCGAAGAACGTACCGCTGCCGCAGAACTCGAAGCATTGCACCATTTCTCGGCATTCTGCCTGCACGATATCAAGAATCTTGCGGCTCGTCTGTCGCTCGTCGCGCAAAATGCAGCTACTCATGGACATAATCCGGCGTTCCAACAATCTGCGATGAGGACCGTCACGTCTACCATTGAAAAAATGACCGAGCTAATCTCGAAGCTCTCACGAAAGGCATCCCGACAGATGACGTTACAGGAAACCGATGTAGAAGAACTTGTGACGACGCTGGTCAAATCGATCCCCGGTGATACCTCTGTCGTTGTGAGAGCCAAGATCCATGGCATCAAAGTGCTGGCAGACCGGGAGCAGCTCCAACAAGTGCTACTCAACCTGATCCTCAATGCGCACCAGGCGTCGGAGAATCATGCGCCTATTCAGATCGACCTGGAGCCGACGGAGGACCGCTTTACGATTATCGTCAGGGATGCGGGCCCCGGGATTCCCCCCGAACAGCTCAGGACCATCTTCACGCCATTCCGCACAACCAAAGCCGGCGGACTGGGTATCGGCCTGTATCAATGTAAGCGAACGATGGAATCGTTCGGAGGATCTGTCCGGATCGAGAGTATTGTGGGACAAGGTACCAGCGTGTTCCTCGAAATCCCGCGAACCCAATGCGCGAAAGGAGATAATGCGGGCCCTGGAAGGTCGGCCGGTACGCCGAACTTGACGATTCAGCAGTACCCGGAGGCGATCTGAGTTTTGCAGACTCTCAAACAGAAGCAGGTAGGCACGAGAGAGAACGAGGTCACGTTATAAAGAAACTTGCGGCGCGGCACCGTTTGTCCCCGTCACAGGCGGGTGGTGCCGGAAGCACCTTTCAATTGACCGCCGTCGAGCTTTCTGCCATCCTGGTACCGGTCATTCGGGACGGAGGGGTTGACACATGAGCAAGAAATCGGATCGCCATGTGGCGATCGTGGGCCTGGGGTACGTAGGTCTTCCCATCGCCATTGCGTTTGGCAAACAAGGGCCGGTGGTAGGATTCGACATCAACAAGGTCAAGATCAATGAGTTAAGGAAAGGGATCGATCGAACCGCCGAAGTTTCACCGAGCGACCTCGCATCTGCACAGGTGACGTATACGGCGGATCCTTCTGATTTGAAAGCCACCAACTTCATCATTGTCGCCGTCCCGACGCCCATCAATGAAGCCCTGCAGCCGGATCTCACTCCGCTGATAAGCGCTTCGGAACTCATCGGAGCCAACCTCTCGACTGGTACGATCGTGGTCTACGAATCGACGGTATACCCTGGAGCGACAGAGGAAGTCTGCGTTCCCATTCTCGAGCGTTGCTCCGGTCTCAAGTGCGGCAAGGACTTCAAGGTGGGTTACTCCCCGGAGCGCATCAACCCAGGCGACAAACAGCACACGCTGGAGAAGATCGTCAAAGTCGTGTCCGCCCAAGACGACGAATCACTGGAAATCGTCGCGCAAACATACGGCTCCGTCGTGAAGGCCGGAATTCACCGAGCGCCGACCATCAAGGTCGCCGAGGCCGCAAAGGTCATCGAAAACACCCAACGCGACCTGAACATTGCTCTGATGAACGAACTGGCCCTGATTTTTCACCGGCTGGGTATCGACACGAAGTCCGTGCTGGAAGCGGCCGGCACGAAATGGAACTTCCTGAAGTTTACCCCCGGTCTTGTTGGCGGGCACTGTATTGGCGTCGACCCTTACTATCTGACGACGAAAGCTGAAACAGTCGGATACCATCCTCAGGTTATTCTCGCCGGACGGCGTATCAACAACGGGATGGGGCAGTTCGTGGCCGAACAAACCATGAAGTTGCTCAGTCGGCTCGATCGACCGGTGAAAGACCTGAGAGTGGCCGTCCTGGGCATGACTTTCAAGGAAGACGTCCCTGATCTCCGAAACAGTCGGGTTCCCGACATCATTCGAGAGTTACGGGAATACGGGCTTGATGTCGTCGCTCATGATCCGATGGTCTCCTCTCACGAGTCGGTCGAGGAATACGGTATTCCCCTGACAGCGTTGGAGAATATCAGTAACGTGGACGGTTTGGTCCTTGCCGTCTCCCACCAAGCCTACATCAAAATGGGAGTACAGGAACTGCTGAAACTCCTCCGCTCGCAAGAAGGCAGCGTGGTCGTAGATGTAAAAGCCTGCCTAGATCCGAAGACGCTCCCCGCTTCCGTCAGATACTGGCGACTTTAAGGTGCCTCCTATCTCGATTTCTCCATTCCCATGCCACGGCCCATCAGACACCAGTAACACCTGGTCTCATCCGCCACAGGCTTGGCGATCTTGTCATTCGCGCTCTTCACAGAAGTGACTTCCTAAGCAGTTCATCCTCCTGCCGTTTGTGATCCATCGGGTTCGAGATGGTCACGACCAAGAGCGGCCTGCGCCTGTACGAAGTCAGCCGAAGGGTTATCAAATCCTGAAAAAAATTGTCACCGCATCAGGAGTTTGATATCACTTCGAAAGTGAGGTCACGCCATCTGCGCCCGCGGTGTTTCTGTAATCTGACGCTGCTCTTGGCAGGAGTTCATGTCATGACATCAGATGGAGGCCGCCCGTTCTCGCCGGCGTGGCAGAGATGCGCGCGCATGTCGATCCTGGTTCTCCTCGTGGTCGTTACATCCCCAGCCTGTAGCCTCTTTCCCCCATCCGAGATTCGTCGCGGGGATCACCACTTTGCCGCCGGCAACTGGGAGGGCGCCCTTCTCGCCTATAAGCAGGCGTTGAAAGACGATCCTTTCGACTCCAGCCTCAAAAATAAATATGCCATGGCCAAGGAGCGGGCCGCCGCCTCTTATCAAGAACGCGGGCGGATGTTTATGAAAGAGGGGCAAGTAGACCTTGCGTTGGAAAGCTTCAAGCGTGCCTTGGCGATGGACCCGGCCAATACCGACTACCAGACGAGCTTCAATGAGGCCTTGCGGTTGAAAGAATCCCGTTCCCACTTTCGGGAAGCGGATCGGTTGGCTCAGCTCGGGAGAACGGACGAGGCTCTGCAAGGGTTCGCGAAAGCAGCGGAGCTCGACCCGTCGTTCGCGCCGGCCTTGGAGAACATCACACGCCTCACGGAAGATCAGCAGGCCGCTCTCCGTGAGGATCGACACAAACAACCGGTCACACTCCGGTTCCGAAATGCCGGGCTTCGGGAAGTGCTGGAAGGGCTCGCGAAAGCAGGGAGCCTGAACCTTATTTTTGACAAAGACGTGCGCAACGACCCCGTCACGATCTCGATTCAAGACACACCTTTCGATGAGGCCCTGGCTCTCGTCCTGAACAGCAACAACCTGTTCTCCCGCCCAGCCGGTCCCGACACTTTGATCATCAGCCCCAATACCCGGCAGAAGCAGGAGCAATATCAGGACCTCATGATCAGGACGTTCTACCTCTCGAACGCGAAAGCCAAGGACATGCTCGTCCTGCTCAAGAGCATCCTGGACAGCAAGCGCATGCATGCCAATGAGCAACTGAACACGATCGTCATCCGCGATCAGCCGGAGAAACTCGATCTGGCCGAGAAAATCATCCTCGCCAACGACCGGCAAGAGGCCGAAGTGCTGTTCGATGTGGAAGTACTCGAAGTCAACCGCACGAAAAACCAGACCTACGGATTGAATTTCCCCAAACAAGCAGGGATGGGGCTCGTACCGCCCGGCTTCACCGGCGCTCTGACCGTCGACCCACAGCAATTTACCTATAGACAGCTCACCAGCTTGGGACCGGACAGTTACATCTTCCGGTTGCCGACGTCACTCTTGTTGGACTTCTTTAAACAGGAGGCGGACGCGAAGACGCTCGCAGCCCCGAAAGTTCGAGTCGTCAATAACAAGAAGGCGGAAATCAACATCGGTGATAAGCAACCGATCCTCTTGTCGACCACGAACGTCCTGCCCGGGACGGGTGCGGTCGTCGAGGAGGACGAGTTCT
>CAZZPI010000083.1:6944-8512 GCA_964655865.1 uncultured Nitrospiraceae bacterium | reverse complement strand
AGCCTACACCCATGCGTTAACCCTCACGGCCCCGGGATACGACTCCGATCGTTCGCAGTTGGGCCTCGCGCTGACGCTCGAAGCCCTCGGCAAGTGGCAAGAGGCCGGTCGAATGTTGGAGTCGGTCCGGAGCCGGACGACCAGTGAAACCCTTCTCATACGGGCTACCATCGAGACAGCGCTCGTGCTTGCTCGCCTGAATCGTCCTCAGGAAGCGCTTCCTCACTTTGAAATCGCCCACCATCGCTGGTTCGATTCCTTTAAGCGCGACCCCGACGCCCTCCTTGCTTACGGGGACATCTTGCAATCGCTGCGTCGTTGGGAACAGGCGCGCGACGTGTATCTGCTGTTCCATAACCTTTACCCCAAGGCCCCGGAGGCACCGTTGGCCTGGCTCTACGTCGGGGATGCCTGCAACGCCACAGGCGCTCGGTCTTGTGCAGAACTGTTCTATGCGGCCACGTCCGCTTCGCACTCGGGAACCCCTGCCGACGCGATGGCGCACATGCGATTGCTTCAGCTCTATCGCGAATCAGCATCCTCAAGAATTCTCGGACATCTGGTTCCCCAAGCCGTTCACGCTCAAATGAGGAAGGTTCCGGCGCAGGTCACGCAACGGGACGATGAGGAAAGTCTCCTCCATTCGTATGCGGTGAAGTACGCCGATAACGCCGTCGGTAGCGAAGCGTTCTATCGCCTCGGCCGACATTACGAATCGCAGGGTAAGTGGACCGATGCGCTTCAGGCGTACCAGGAAGCGAGAGCGCGCCTGGGACGATACCCGGAAGATCCCTGGCCGGAAGCGGCGGGAGCAGACCTCCTTCGAGTATTGGGTCCTTGGTTGGAAGCGGCGGTTCGAGCGGAGGACGATCTGTCGGCTGTGACCTTGTTTCATCGTCACGGAACTTCCGCGGCCAACGTGTACGCGGGAACCCCGACGCTGCTCTTCGTCGCTGAGGCCCATCGTCGCCTGGGGCTCTCGGCAGAAGCCGGCCGTCTGTATCAGCACCTGATCCGTCATCCGCAGGGCGCGAGATTTCTCGAGGCGGCGCTGGTCGGTTTGTGTCGCGTCTACCTCGATCAGAGGGACCCGCAAGCCGCCCGTAAAGTCATCGAACGGTACCGCCTCCAGTTCCCCACGGGCCAATATGCGAGAGAAGCACTCGAGCTGCATCTTGCCGCCCTTGAGCTTGAGGGAGATCGCGCGGGAGCCATACGCATGCTCCAGCAATGGGTGAAGGCCCATCCACGAGACGATCGTCGTCCCCGGATGCTGCTGCGTTTGGCGGAGACCTTCGCCACCGTCCACAACGACCCCGAAGCTCTTCGAACATACGAGGAGGCCATCAGAAGCAAGGGGCCCGGATCCAATTCTGTACACATCGGGTATGCGGACGTGCTGCTTCGACAAGGGAACCTCCAACGGGCGGCGGCCATCTACGAGCAAGTCTTGCGCTCCAGGCCCACTCCGGAAGAAGCCGAGTGGGCGAGGCTCAGGCTGCTCCGCATCATCACCCTCGACGCTCGGGCGGTAAACGCACCGCCCAGCACGCAGGCTGTCTACGACA
>CAZZPI010000083.1:0-6934 GCA_964655865.1 uncultured Nitrospiraceae bacterium | reverse complement strand
CAAGGATCCATTGATGCATCGGATCTCCTCGGCTTTCACGTCCGATGCGCGGCTGGCTCGCCAACACAAAGGAGACTCGACCTCATGACCCTCCAGGCGCTCCCGACGAACGAGACGGACCTCTTGCAACACGCCTTTCGCACGTTCGACCACGCCGCGGATCAGCTACAAAAATCCTACGCCGCCCTGACTGTCCGGCTCGAGCAGCTCGATATGGAGCTGGCTGAGCGCAACCAGGCCCTTCGCCAAAAACTCCATGAGAACGAGACCATGCGAGCCCACTTGTCGGCCATTCTCGAATCCCTCGCGACAGGGGTCGTCGTGGTCGGGACGGCGGGCGAGATTGAACGCGTGAATCGCGCTGCCTCCCGGCTTCTCGGGCTGGTCGAGACGGAGCTTGAAGGCCGAACCTGGGATGAGGTCTCCGACCAGTTAGAGTTGCGGGTCGGCTCCTATCCGATCAGCTTATCCAACGGCGCGGTCGTCACGGCGACGGACTCGCCGCTCACCAACGCCCAGGGGGACATCCTGGGCCGCATTATTCTCCTGCAGGACGTGACCACGATCCACCGCCTGGAAGAGCAACTGCATCGGCGCGATCGTTTGGCCGCCATGGGTGAAATGGTCGGCCATATCGCCCACGAAATACGGAACCCGCTTGGCAGCATCGAGCTCTTCGCCTCGCTGCTCCAGCGGGATCTCAAATCTTCGCCGACCCTGCGGCGATACGCCGAACAGATCTCCACGGCCGTTCACATACTGGATCGTCTACTCGGTAACCTGCTTCTCTATACCAAGCCGGATTGCTCGCGCGCACGATGGCATGCGCTCGAGCCGATCGTGCTCGACGCACTCGCCCTTGCCGCCTCATCAATCGCGCGATGTCGCGTGGACATTCGATTGAACATCGGGTTTCCGGCCACGCGATTGTGGTGCGACGCCGATCAGTTGAGGCAGGTGTTGCTCAACGTGATCCTGAACGCCGTGCACGCGATGCCGGAAGGGGGGCGGATGACGATCGGTTCGGACGCGGAGATCGACGGGAAGGGCCGCCTCCTGGCCATCACCCTCACGGTTTCGGACACCGGCGTCGGCATCCCCGCAAGCCATCTCTCCCGCATCTTCGATCCTTTTTTTACGACCCGTGAAGACGGCCACGGCCTGGGCCTTGCCATTGTCCACGCGATCGTCGAAGGCCACGGTGGCCGGATCACGGTCGAGAGCACCGTCGGGCAGGGAACGACGTTTACCTTCTGCTTTCCCGGAGGACCGGAACGTCCGCCCGGTTCCCGCGACAACAACGCAGGCATCGAACAGGTTCGGGCGCCGCGGGAGCCACGGCTGTTGACGCACCAGGAGTGGACACCGGCATGACAACAGAAACGCTCCACGGGGACAGCCCCGCTCCGGCGAGCAATCGGTCCATCTTGATCGCCGACGATGATTCGACCATGCAGGCGGCCTTGAGCGAATCCGTCCGCCGACTCGGTTACGACGTGCACCTGGCGTCCGACGGTCATGAAGCGCTGGAACGCGCCATGGTGCTCAAACCCTGGTTGGTCCTAAGCGATCTCAAGATGCCGCGCCTCGGCGGCATCCCCTTCGTGCGGGAACTGAAGAAACGGCTGCCCGAGACGACGATCGTCCTCATGACGGCGTACGGCACGGTGGAAACTGCCGTGGAAGCCATGAAGGTCGGCGCGTCGGATTACCTCCTCAAGCCGTTTTCCGCGGACTTGCTGGAACGCATCCTCACAAATCTGCAAGGGTCCGACGCCGATCCCTCCGATACGGAGGCGGCGCGCACCCCACAACGGCCCATTCTCACGCAGGACCCCGGGATGATCCGGCTCCTGAGCACGGCGGAGAGCGTCGCCGCCAGCCAGGCGACCGTGCTCATCACCGGCGAAAGCGGCACGGGCAAGGAGCTGCTCGCTCGATTCGTTCATAGTCGAAGCCCGCGGGCGCATCGTCCCTTCGTGGCGGTGAATTGCGCCGCCTTGCCCGAAGGACTGCTCGAAAGCGAGCTCTTCGGCCACGAGCGGGGGGCGTTCACCGGCGCGCTCGGCCGCAAGCAGGGCAAATTTGAAATGGCGCATCAAGGAACCCTGCTTCTGGACGAGATCAGTGAAATGAACCTGGGGCTCCAAGCGAAGCTGCTCCGGGTCCTCCAGGAACGGGAGGTGGATCGCATCGGCGGCCGCGAGCCCATCCCCATCGACGTGCGGGTCATCGCCACGACGAATCGGGCGTTGGCGCGCGAGGTGGAGCAGGGACGCTTCCGTGAAGACTTGTTCTACCGGTTGAACGTCCTTCCGCTCAGCATCCCTCCGCTGCGTGAACGGCCGACCGACATCCCACTCCTTGCGCGACACTTCATCAAATGCGCTGCCTTAAGGAATGGCGTCCCGGTGCCCGCCATCACCGATACAACGATGAAAGTTCTGTTGACTCATCTTTGGAAAGGCAACGTGCGGGAGCTGGAAAATGTCATTGAGCGTGCGACGCTCCTGAGCCAGGGGGAGGCGATCCGAGCCGATCTCCTCTTCGGCGAGGGCGCCGTGCCGGCGCCTGTGTTTCCTCCTGTTTCCGTGCTCGGGGGCGAGCAGGGGCGCGGATCGCTTTGGGAGATGGAACGAGATTTGATCTTCAAGACCCTGGCCAGAACGAAAGACAACCGAACGCATGCGGCCCGCGAACTGGGCATTAGCGTGCGGACGCTACGAAACAAATTGCGCGAATACCGAGCCGTGGGACAGGAGCTGGTAGAACCACAGCCCTAAAGCCCGGAAGGAAGATTTTTCCGGTCTGCGGGCGGATTGTCCACCGAGATGGGCAAGGATGGAAGGAGGGAGCGATGACGATCTTCGATAAGACGATGGGCCTCATCGAACGGGCGCTCGATCTTCGCAGCGCTCGCCAACGGCTGATCGCGTCCAACGTCGCGAACGAAGAAACTCCGGGGTATCGAGCCACCGATCTCCACTTCCAAGATGCCCTGGCATCCTCTGCAAAAGGGAAGTTTCCGGTGGTCTTGGCGACGACGCACGATCGACACGTCGGCCCCTCGGGCGCCGGATTCCGCCAGGTTGTCGGACGCGTACGGGAGGTCCCTGCCGGCGACCTCCCCCTCGATGCCAACACGGTGAACCTTGAAATCGAGATGGCCAAGCTGGCGGACAACGCCATGCATTACAACAGTGCCGCGACCATCATGGCCATTCGCTTGCGCCAACTAGTCGGAGCCATCCGGGATGCGCGATAAGTACAGCGCATAGCGAACAGCTATGAAAAAGCGGACAGCAAACAGCCAATAGCTTGAAGCTCTAAACCGTTCGCTGCTCGCTGTGAGCCGCTCGCTACACGCTCAAGGAGGACAAACGATGGACATGACGGACAGTATCGCAGTCTCGGTAACGGCCCTGGATGCGCAGCGTCATCGCCTCAATGTCATCGCCAGCAATCTCGCCAACGCACAGTCGACGCGCACGGCGACCGGCGGCCCCTATAGACGGCGCGACGTCGTTTTTCAATCCGCGCCGGCGGCTCGGCCGTTCCATCGGGCCTTGCGTCAAGTGGCGTTCGGTTCGGGCCCGCATGCCTTGGAGGGCGTGAAGGTGGCTCGAATCATCGAAGACCCGAAGCCCGGGCAGGTGCTGTATGACCCGAGACATCCGGATGCCGACCCGAAAGGGTTCGTGCGGCTGCCCAACGTGAATCTCATGGAGGAAATGGTGAACATGATCAGCGCGTCGCGCGCTTATGAAGCCAACGTCCAGGCGATCAACGCGACACGCGCGATGTGGAATCGGGCGTTGGAGATCGGGAAATAACCATGGATCGTCTTACTTCTCTAACAAGCTCGCCGGCCTCCGTTTCCGACATAGGCTCGTCGCCCTCGCTTCCCGGCGTCGACCGGCCTTCGGCGGCCGGGTCGTCGTTCGGCGGATTGCTCCACGAGGCGATCGAAAAGGTCAACCATATCCAGCTTCAAGCGACCCAGGCTGTGGACGCGCTCGTGACCGGACAGACGCAGAACATTCATCAG
Organism: uncultured Nitrospiraceae bacterium; assembly: GCA_964655865.1. Lineage (GTDB taxonomy): Bacteria > Nitrospirota > Nitrospiria > Nitrospirales > Nitrospiraceae > JBBIJI01. The sequence goes on along the minus strand of CAZZPI010000083.1, from coordinate 2,886 downwards.
ACGATGATCGCCCTCCAGCAAGCCGACATTTCGTTTCAACTCATGATGCAAGTTCGAAACAAACTCGTGACGGCATACGAAGAAATCCAGCGGATGCAGCTCTAAGCTGCGTCCCCATCCGCGTCGCATTCGGGGTGAACCGCTGCCATGTCGCTTAATTTGAGCCAATTCACCGTCAGCCAACGCCTGATCATTCTCGTCGCGTTGGCGGGATCCATCGCCGGCCTCGTCGCCGTCGGACTCTGGACCCAGCAGCCGGACATGCAGGTCCTATTCTCCAATCTCGCAGCGGACGACGCGGCCGTGATCATCGACAAATTGAAAGAAACCAAAGTGGCGTACGAAACCTCGGGGGGCGGAGGCACGATCCTCGTTCCCAGCGCACAGGTGCACGATCTGCGATTACAGTTGGCCGCTCAGGGACTGCCCCGTGGAGGGGGAGTGGGCTACGAGATCTTCGACCGGTCGTCATTGGGCATGTCGGAGTTCGTGCAAAAGCTCAACTATCGGCGCGCGCTGCAGGGCGAGCTGGCTCGCACCATCGCGCAGATGCCGGAAGTCGAACGCGCGCGCGTGCATCTGGCGCTGCCGGAACGCCGCCTCTTCAGCAGTGACCAAGACCGCGCCCGCGCCTCCGTCGTGGTCTCCCTCCGCCGCGCGCAGACGCTCGGGAAAACGCAGGTGCAAGGAATCGTGCACTTGGTCGCCAGCAGCGTGGAAGGCCTCCAGGCGCGGGACGTCACCGTCGTGGACGGTCACGGCAACCTCTTGTCGAGCAGCGGCACCGACGAGGGAGGCCTGCTGACCAGTTCCCAGCTCGAATACCAACGGTCCCTGGAAAAAGACATCGAAACCCGCATCCAGACCATGTTGGAGCGGATCGTCGGTGCGAACAAGGCCGTCGTGCGGGTCTCGAGCTTGATCGATTTCCGGAAAGTGGAAACCACCGAAGAGCGGTTCGATCCCAACGGGCAGGTTGTCCGCAGCGAGCAGCGCGAGCAGGAACGGTCGAGCGGGGTCAACGGGCAATCCGGAGGCGTACCCGGTGTTCAGTCGAACGTGCCGCCGGGTACGGAAGGCGAACCCTCCCTCACCAGCTCTACCAGCAGTCAAAACAAGAACGAAACGGTCAACTACGAAATCAGCCGCACCGTCTCGCGCATCGTCGAACCGATCGGCTTGGTCAAGAAACTCTCGGTGGCGGTCCTGGTGGATGGCACCTACGAGATCCCGAAAGGCGCGGACGGGGAGACGCCAGCGGCAAAGAAATACATCCCGCGCACCGCCGAAGACATGCAACGTCTCGAGGAGATCGTCAAGAAGGCCATGGGATTCTCCGAGGAACGGCAGGATCAGGTGCAAGTCGTCAACGTGCAATTCGATGTCGCCCCGGACGAAGGGCAGGGCGGCGAATCGGAGCCAGCGCCCGCTAGCGCGCGGACATGGGCTCCGTACATCCGCTACGGGGTCGGGGCGGCGCTGTTCGGGCTGCTCCTGTTGTTCGTGGTGAGACCGTTGTTGACCATGCTGGCCGCCGCCTCGGGATCGACCGGCACGGGGCAGACGCCCGCCGCGCTGCCGCCGACCGTCACAGCGGCCGAGACCCCGCTCGTCGGGAGACCTCGCGCTCAACTGATCGAAGCGGCGCGCGGCAATCCGGAAACGACCGCGGTGGTCGTCAAGCAATGGCTCAAAAGCGGAAGCGGAGCTTAGCGCGCCGTGCCCAAAGAGCTGAGCGGGGAACAGAAGGCGATCATCTTGCTTCGGGCGATCGGCGAGGATGCGGCAGCCCAGGTCATGCGCTGTCTGGAACCGCGCGACATCCGCAAGCTGGGCAAGCTCATGAGTCAAACGGCCAGCATCACGCATGATGAAGAATCCGCCGTGATGAACGAATTCGCGAAAGCCAGCGCGTCGCAAGCCGTCGAATTCCAGGGTCAGGAATTCATGAAGACGGTCCTCACGAAGGCGTTGGGGGCCGACAAGGCGACCAGACTGCTGGACTCCTTGACCGCACGATCATACCCCGGCTTGGAGGCTCTCAAATGGGCTGATGTGAAAACGGTCGCTCAACTCCTCAAGCACGAACACCCTCAAACCGTCGCCGTCATCCTCGCCCACATGGAGGCCGAACAGGCCGGTCACGTACTGGGCATGCTGCCCGAGCAAAGCCGGACCGACGTCGCCCTGCGCATCGCCACGATGAACGAAGTCCAGCCGGGCGTGTTGCAAACCCTGAGCGAAAGCCTGCAGGAAACGCTCCTGTCCAGCTCCGGCTCCGAGGCCGCGCATGTCGGCGGCGCCGAAGCCATCGCAGACATCTTGACGCGTCTCGACAAGACGACCGAAGCCGGCATCCTGGCCAAGATCGGCGAGCGAGACCAGGGCTTGGCCGACAACATCCGCGCCCTGATGTTCGTGTTCGACGATCTCATCAAGCTCGACGATCGCGGCATGCAAGAGCTTATGAAAGAAATCAGCAAAGAGGACCTGCCCGTGGCGTTGCGCGGGGCCAATCCCGACGTGAAGGACAAGTTCTTCAAGAACATGTCGAGCAGGGCCGCAGAGATGCTCAAAGAAGACATGGAGACACGCGGTCCGGTGAAGGTCGCCGACGTGGAGAAGGCGCAGCAGAACATCCTGAAGCTCTGCCGAAAACTGGAAGAGGAAGGGCGCATCGTGGTCGTCGGGCAGGGAGAGGAGATGGTCTAAGTGGCCGTGGTCTCATCCTCGCCGCATCCCGCGACTCGTCCTCACACGAAGGCCGCCCCGAGGAGCTCCGTGCTCGTGGTCGACGACGACCCCGCGACCCAGGAGGTCGTCAGTCGAATCTTGCGCGACGCTGGGCATTCCGTCATCGCCGTCGGCACGGCACGAGAGGCCCTC
>CAZZPI010000082.1:2008-8533 GCA_964655865.1 uncultured Nitrospiraceae bacterium | reverse complement strand
TCACGCCACCTGCGGCCGTTCGTCCGGAGCCGCCAAAAGCAGCGCCTCCATCCCTCGCACACGCTGAGCAGCCACGCGCGGCGACGCCTTCGGAACAGGCGGGCGGTCCCGTCGGTCCGTCCGCCCTCGCGCCGTCAGAACAGCCAACCGTAGCTGTCCCCCCGGCATCCCTTGCTCCGGCCCAGGCAGAAGCGAGGGTCACCGAGCCCGCCATCGCACCACCGCCCTCTCGGCCCGCAGTCCCTCCTGCCCTTCAGGCGGTGCCGCCCCCCGCGCCTGCTTCGGTTGGCGGACTCTCGGACGTCTATTTCGATTTCGATCAGTTCTTGATACGGACTGACGCTAGAAGCACGCTCGAAACGGACGCAAAAGGCCTCCAGAACGGCGGAAAGACCGTCCTGATCGAGGGGCACTGCGACGAGCGCGGCACCATGGCCTACAACCTCGTGTTGGGAGAGCGTCGCGCCCGCGCGGTCCGGCAATACCTGCAGGAGCTCGGGATATCATCTTTCCGGCTCCAAATCACCAGTTATGGAAAAGAGCGTCCGTTCTGCACGGACCACAGCGAGGCCTGCTGGCAATCCAATCGACGGGCCCATTTTGTAGAACGGTGACCGGCCAACGGAGACGGGTTATACGAAGGCAAAGGAGGCTTTGGTGAAACAGCGACTTGTCTTCATGATGTTCGGCGTCAGCATGTCGGTCCTTGTCGGTTGCGCCGGGAAGGGAGAAGTCATCCCCCTGACTGTTCAGCCGATCCACGAAAAGCAGGCAACCGCTGCCAAGCCGCAGAATGTCTTGCGGGTGGCCGTCGCACCCTTCGAAGATGCGCGGAGCGACAAGGGTCACCTCGGCGTCAGAACCCACCTGTGGGGCGGCAAGAGCTATTTCACTGTCTCCCGCGGTCAGGCCGGCGAAGTGACTGCCGAGTCCCTGGCGAAATACTTGACGAACAAAGGATGGAAGGTGGTGCCAACAGACCGGGGTGATGGTGGGGCGGACGTCATCCTGTCTGGCCAGATCCTAGACTTTACCGTGAACGCGAAGAGTGGCGCGTTTCACACGAACCTGACGGCTAAAGCTAGACTTCTCCTTCAAGCCAAGAACGCGGCCGACGACAGTCAAGTGCGCATGACCGTCAATGGCACGGGATCGGATCGTGTGTTCTGGTTCGCTCCTGAGGACGCCGAGACGCTGGTCAACGAAGTGCTCACGGACGCATTCGCAAAGCTTATTCAGGATACCGCCGTCGAACGCAACGCCTTGCGTCTGCGCTGAGCGTACGCTGCGCGCGCCGGTCTCATGAGAAGGAGATGCGCAACGTGAAAGTCGAAGCCATCATGGCCCGCGAGGTCCACTGCTGCGGACCCGAGACGAATCTGGCTGCCGCGGCGAAGATGATGTGGGACAGCGATTGCGGCATCCTGCCGATTCTGAATCCCGAGGGGAAGGTGCTTGGCGTCGTCACCGATCGGGATATCTGCATGTCGGCCGCGACGAAGAACAAACCGCCGTCGGGGATCACGGTGTGGGAAAGCATCACGCCGAGGGCTTATACGTGTCGCGTCACGGACGACGTCCAAAGCGCGATGGACATCATGCGGCGCCACCAGGTCAGGCGCCTCCCGGTCGTGGACGAGGATGGCGTGCTGCAAGGCATCGTTTCCACTAACGACCTGATCCTTCGCGCGGGAGAGACGAAAGGAACGGCGCCTCCCGAGCTCTCCATCATCGAGGTCATGCGGACGTTGAAGGCCATTCACGCGCACCGAGCGCTGGTGGGACTCTGAGTACGTAGAGGACGACATGCGCATCACAATCGGGGTGGACTGGGCCAGTCACTCGTTCACGGCCGTGGAGCAGGCTCTGCAGGTCTATCCTGCAACCGACATCACCCTTGTTCACGGAGTCGACTTGGGATTCCTCGAGTACCCGCTCGTCGCAGAGGCGGCGAACTTCCAGGGATACGACGAGTACAAAGCCTCCTTGCTCGATGTGGGGCGTCAACTGCTGGACCAGGCCGAGAACCTTCTCCAGAAGGACGGTCGGACGGTGCGGCGGGTCTGCGAGGTCGGAAGCCCCGCTCGTCTGCTGCTCCAAACCGCGAGGGCGACCCATGCGGAGCTGATCGTCGTCGGGACCCGAGGCCATGGACGCCTGACGGAACAGATCCTGGGGAGCGTGTCGCACCGGGTGCTCCTGCACGCCGCTCAGCCGACCCTGATCGTCAAGGGCGCCGCTCACCCGATCCGCCGCGTTCTCGTCGCGGTCGAGGGGCGGGAGGACGCCGAGCGCCTGCAGAGCTGGCTGCTCGGTCACCAGTTCGTCTCTCCTGTCCAGGTCACGGTGACGAGCATCGTACCCTCGATCCGTATCGCCGATCCTGCCCGCATCGTTGGAGTCAAGGCCTGGTCGGAGAAAGCGAAGACCTATGCTGAAGATCTCGTCAACTCCCTCGCCACGGCCCTGATCGGCGATCGGTGGACAGTTTCCACGCTCGTTCAAACCGGCGACCCGGCCGGCACCGTGGCGGATTTGGCGAAGGACTACGACCTTGTCATCGTCGGCTCACACGGACGCAAAGGGCTGGATCGCTTCCTGCTCGGAAGCGTATCGCATACGGTCGTGCATCGCAGCCCATCGTCCGTCCTCGTCGTTCGGTAGCGTTTCGAGAGCGGACCATGGATGAGTTCGCTTCGATGGGTCTCCTGGCGGTCATCGTCGGAGTCCTCGGGTTTGTGATCCTTTATAGAAGCTGGTATCGGTCCTGACGACCGTCAAAGGAGGCCATGATGAGAACAGCAAGGAGCAGCGGTGCTTTGTTCACGGACGGCGCGGTGATCGGACTCGTTGGGATCGTGTTGTTCTGCACGACCGTCTCCCTGGCGCAAACGGAGCGCGGCAATCCCAGAAGCGGACAACAGGTTTACGAGCAACATTGCCTGCGCTGTCACGGGGAGAAATTGAACGGCGATGGCCCGGAAGGGCGCTATCTGATCATTGCTCCGGCCAATCTCCAAGCGCTCCGATCACGGTCAAAGACCGACTGGGAACTTTTGATCACGATCTCAAATGGGGTCTTGTTCAGCCCCATGCACGGATTCCGCGGCCGCCTCAGCGATCAACAGATGCTCGACGTGCTCTCCTATATCCGCGAGATGGCTCCCTTCGAAGCCGTGAGCTGATCCCTGCGCCCGTCAATGTTCGGGAGAATCGCACTGTGCGCCTGCTTCGCTGTCGCCGGCCTCTGCCTCGCCGTTCTCTTCGCTGACCGCTCGACCTTCGCGAGCGAGCTTACCTCCACGGAGTACGACCTCGAAGTCTTTGTCCGCGAAGGCTGTCCTCATTGCACAGCCGCCAAAGTCTTTCTCGAACAGCTTGGCCGGGACCGGCCCGGCTTGCGCATGATCATTCGCGACGTCGGTGCGGACCGAGCCGCGCTTGCGCGGCTGAAAGATCTCGCGAGCCGCCGCGATATGAGGACGCTCGGAGTCCCAGCTTTTTACCTGCGCGGACAGCTGATTATCGGGTACTCGGCAGCGGAGACGACGGGCGCCAGGATCAAAGCGCTCCTGGACCGGCCGATCGGGCAAATTCGCGACCGTCCGCCGGTGGGAGCCTGCCGCCCCGAAGAGGATGCGCCCTGCGAGGATCAGACCGTCCAAAATCGGCTTGCCACCGATAGCATCGAAACCCGATGGTTCGGCCGCTTGAGCGTTCGCGAGCTCGGCCTCCCCGTTTTCACGCTGGCCATCGGCTTGCTGGATGGCCTCAACCCCTGTGCCATGTGGGTCTTGCTGTTCCTTCTATCACTTCTCGTTCATCTTCGCTCCCGCGCGAAGATGGCGCTCATTGCCGGCACCTTCGTGTTTGTCAGCGGACTTACCTACTTCGCCTTCATGGCGGCGTGGCTGAACGTCTTCCTCAGGATAGGGATAACCCGTTCGGTTCAACTGCTCCTCGGCGTCGTCGCCGGGGCCATCGGAATCATCAACGTGAAGGACTTTTTCGTGTTCCGCCGGGGGCTCTCCCTCGTGATCCCGGAAAGAGCCAAGCCCAGACTCTACAAGCAGGCACGCGCCGTCCTGCAGGCCGAGAACTTTGTCGCCGCATTAACCGGCATTGTCGTCTTGGCCGTGCTGGTCAATGCGGTGGAGCTGTTGTGTACCGCCGGCTTTCCGGCTCTCTATACGGAAATCCTGACGCTGCGACGCCTCCCCTGGTGGCAGTATTACGCCTATCTGGGCCTATATAATGTCGCCTACATGTTCGATGACGCCCTCATGGTCGGGATCGCGGTGGTCACCCTGAGCCACCATCAACTGCAAGCCGGCGGAGCCCGCTGGCTCAAGCTCATCTCCGGTCTCGTGATGATTGGCTTGGGGAGTGTCTTGCTCATGCACCCAGACTGGCTGGTGGGTTAGCCAGCATGATTCGTAACGACTCGTCGAAACATTGCGTACAAGCCGGACGAGGCAAAGACCGGGCCTGATCGAGGCTCTTATGAAACGTCTCCGCCCGTTCCATACGCTTCCGGGCGTCGATGAGCCGCCGGACTCTAGCCGCTTGATCCTCCGTGACGGCACGACGGCGACGATCCGGATCGCCACTCCTCAGGACGAGGCGATCCTGCAGCGATTCGTCGATCGCCTCTCGCCCGAGTCGAGACGGCATCGGTTCTTTTCCGAGACGGTGTCGACCCGGGAGGTCATCCGCGGTCTTTGCGATGCCTCCCATCCGCAACAGCGGCTCACGCTGATCGTGACGCGGATGCGGGAGAATCAGCTTCACATCATCGCAGCCGGCTCCTATTCAGCAAGAGACGTGACGAGCGCCGAAGTGGGGATCGCCGTGGATGACCACCATCACGGAAAGGGGCTCGGTACTCTCCTGCTCGAGCGTTTGGCCATGCTCGCGATCCGGCACGGGTTCACCCGCCTGTGGGCCGTCACTTACGCGGACAACCTTGCGATGCGGGAAGTGTTTCGCGAATCAGGCTACGAGACCCGGGAACGATATGCCGGCGCCGATATGGAGGTCGAGCTGTCCCTGCTCCCGACCGAAACGAGCGTCGCCCGCTCGGAGCTCCGCGAGAAGATCGCAACGATCGCCTCGCTCCGCCCGTTCTTCTATCCGCGCACCGTCGCGGTGGTCGGAGCGTCGCGCGATCCGGGGAGCATCGGGTATCGGATCGTCGAGGCCCTCACGGTCAACTGCTTTCACGGAACCGTCTATCCGGTGAACCCGCATGCCGCTGAGATCGCCGGCTGCAAAGCTTATCCCTCGATCGAGGGCATTCCTGAGACGATCGACCTGGCTGTGATCGTAGTCCCGCGAGATGTTGTCCTATCGGTCACGGACGACTGTGCGAGGAAGGGAATCCATGCCCTCGTGGTGATCTCCGCCGGATTTGCCGAAGTGGGCACGGACGGCAAAGCTCTCCAGGATCGTATGTTGGGCATCGTGCGCCAACATGGTATGCGGATGATCGGGCCCAACTGCTTCGGCCTGCTGAACACCGATCCATCCGTACGACTCAATGCGACTTTCACATCCACATTTCCTCCCGCGGGACGCGTGGCCATGTCATCCCAAAGCGGCGCGTTGGGTCTTGCCGTGCTGGCCGCGGCCCGACGCCTTCACTTAGGCTTGTCGTCGTTCGTGAGCGTCGGCAATAAAGCGGACGTCTCCACCAACGACCTACTGCAATACTGGGAAGAAGATCCGTCCACGGACGTGGTCCTGTTGTACGTCGAATCGTTCGGCAATCCGCACAGATTCGCCCGGATTGCGCGGCGCGTCAGTCGGTCCAAACCGATCATCGCGGTCAAGGCCGGCCGCAGCCAAGCCGGCCGCCGGGCCGCCGGTTCCCATACGGCGGCTCTAGCGGCCAGTGACGTGGCTGTCGAGGCTCTGTTCCAGCAAACCGGCGTCATTCGCGCTGAAACGCTGGAAGAGCTGTTCGCCCTCGCTGCCGGTTTAGCGTATCAACCGTTGCCGCCCGGACGTCGCGTCGGCATCATCACCAACGCGGGCGGCCCCGGCATCTTGTGCGCCGACGCGTGTGAAGCAGAAGAATTGATCGTCTCGGAATTGTCGAACGACACCAAGATCAAGCTGGCTACTTTTCTGCCGTTCGCCGCATCGGTGAAGAATCCTGTAGACCTCATCGCCTCGGCCACGCCGGAGCACTACGCCGCAACCATAGAGGCCCTGCTTACCTCGGGGGAAATCGACGCGCTGATCGTGCTCTATATGTCGGTCACGGTCGCCGACACGAGCGGCATCGCGGAGGGCATCCTGCGCGGTCTCTCCGCCGCGAGGACGAAGGGCGTCAAAGACAAGCCCGTCTTGATCGCCTGGATGGCGGAGGGGGATCTCGATCGAGCCTTCACACTCCCGGGCGAAACGATTCCCACGTTCGCTTTGCCGGAAATTCCCGCCGGCGTGCTGGCCAAAGCGGCCCGCTACGCCGACTGGCGTACGCAACCCCTCGGCATGATTCCCGATTTCGACGACGTGGAT
>CAZZPI010000082.1:0-1998 GCA_964655865.1 uncultured Nitrospiraceae bacterium | reverse complement strand
TGTAGGAGCGGCGAGTCGTATCTGTACCGCTGCGCTCGAGATGCGAGGAGTCGGCTGGTTGACGACACAAGAAACCAGGGCCGTGCTCACCGCGATGCAACTGCCCCTTCCGCCCGGCGGAGTCGCGCACACCGCCGAGGAGGCAGCGACATTGGCCAAACACATCGGCTTTCCCGTCGCTGCGAAACTGGCTTCGCATCGCATCGTCCACAAGACGGAGATCGGCGGGGTGCGGTTGAACCTCTCGAGCGAGAGCGCCGTGCGGGAGGCCTTCGACTCGATTCGACAGCGATTGATCAAGGAGAACGACCTCGAGGCGATGGAGGGTATTCTGATACAACCGATGGTGTCGGGAGGAGTCGAAGTCATGATCGGCGCTACGCACGATCCCGTGTTTGGTCCCTTGCTCGCCTTCGGCCTCGGGGGCATCCACGTGGAGATTCTCGGCGACGTTCGGTTCCGCATCACACCCCTCACCGACCGTGATGCGGCGGAGATGGTCCGCGAGATCAAAGGCTTTCGCTTGCTCCAAGGGTACCGTGGCCACCCGCCCGCTGATATCGCCGCCATCGAAGAGCTGTTATTGCGGGTATCGAGACTTGTGGAGGAGATACCCGAGATCATCGAGCTCGATCTGAACCCGATCTTTGCGCTCCCGCCGGGACAAGGATGCCGAATCGTGGATGCGAGAATTCGAGTGGGCTCGGCCGGTCGCGAGGGGCACAAGTAAAGTAGAAAAGCCTCGTCACAAATGACAATGTCGGACGGGCTCCTATCGCTCTCCGCCCCGGGTTTTCCCACGATTGACTAGGCCGTCGATAGGGGACTATCGTATTCAAACCTGAAGAATGACGTGGGTCGAACATCCACCGACCCCTCTCTTCTCTCTCTCCGATACGGGTCGTTCGACTTCCGCCGTTCCTACAGGGCTGTAGTTCCCCACATGTATGCCTGCTGGGGTTCGCCCTCATGATAGTCGCCTCCGGGCACAACGGAAGGAGGTCTCGCCGTGGAACCTGCTACAAAGCAACAGTACTGGGAATCAGCCCAAGAACATGGCGCTCTCCCGGGATACCAGCGATCTGAGCGCCCTGTCCCGGAGTGGGAAATCACGTTGGGGAAGATTATTTTTTACATCACTTGTGCAATGAGTGTGTGGTTTTTCTACTGGCTTAATGGAATCCAGTGTCCGTGCTGACGTGCCGAGCTCCGATTCATAGGTGAGACGTAACAGAGGGCAGCGGCGCACCAGCCTCCGGACGGGGAGGGTCAGAAGGAGGTCGCACCAATGCCGATGTATGAGTACAAATGTCTTGATTGCGGCAAAGAACTCGTCCTTTCGCTGAGCCTCAAAGATCACGACAGCGGATCCGTTGCTTGTCCGTCTTGCAACAGCAAGCGGATGGAGCAATTGATCACGAGCGTCATGGCCCAGACGAGTCGGAAGAGCTGAACGGCACACGGATTTGGCTTGCCTGGAGTGTTCTGCTCGAATCTCCTCGATTGCAGTGAGGAGGCCACCGTCGACACTTGGCGCGGCTCGTGTAAGAGTTCGTGTTATTGCGCTGGCGCCACACGCGGAGGAGATTCAGGGACGCAGAGTGTTTACGCCAAGGCCGAGGACTCCCTTCCGATTTCTCTTGCCTGTATCCCCATACTTCCAAACAGGACGTCGCCAACCTTGTTACACGAACTAGATGCCTTTCTTTCCCATTCGGCAAGAGTTCCCAGACTCACTTACGCTACCTGCCGCACGAGCTTCCAGATCCCCAGTCCAAGGAAGGCCAACCAGAGAAGCACGAACGGTTCAGGGGCTGACAGACTTGCCGGTGGGTGATGTGACCCTTGGCTGCTGCCTGCTCCAGTCCACACGGACCCTCCATTCTGATCACAAGTGGCGTTTGTGTCGCAATTCCCGATATGGACCGCCGCATAGACAATGCCGCTCGTATCGGTCATGTCAAAGGTAGCCGGAGAGATAGGACCCATGTTCCACGT
>CAZZPI010000081.1:0-8558 GCA_964655865.1 uncultured Nitrospiraceae bacterium | reverse complement strand
CGCCCTTCCTCAACAAACTGGTCGATCTGCACAGCCACGGCATACGGCAATTCATCGCGCGTCTGGGCGAGAATCTTCTCGCGAATGATTTCCGCGGCCACCGTCCGCATCGGCTGGTCCGTCAGCATGTCGTCGGCGTAGTGGGGATCTCCCTCGGGTAACTCGTGAACGGTGATGGAGAACAACCGATCCACGTTGTCGCCCGTGAGTGCCGAGATCGGCACGATTTCGGTCCAGTCGAGGAGCGTACGATACCGGTCGATCAAGGGTAGCAGGGAGGGCTTGCTGACCGCGTCGACTTTATTCAGGACCAAGAAGATCGGGCTTTGATGCTTTCGCTGCCAGCGTCTCACGTGTTCGATCACGAATCGGTCGCCGGGTCCCGGCGGAGTCGTCGCCTCCACGAGCACGTACAGCAAGTCCGCTTCTTCGAGCGTCTCTGCAGCCGTCTGAACCATGCGTTGGTTCAGCCGATGCTGCGGACGATGGAAACCCGGCGTGTCCAAAAACGCGATCTGCGCTTGCGGGCTATGAGCCACTCCCAAAATTCTCGTGCGAGTGGTCTGCGGTTTGTCGGAGACGATGGCGATCTTGTCCCGGATGAGGCGATTGAACAGGGTGGATTTCCCCACATTGGATCGCCCGATGATGACAACGTTCCCGACCTTCATTGTTTGCCTCGAGGGGAGAGGGAGACGGGATCATCAGGGACGAACTGAAACACGGTTTCACCTTTACGCACGTATCCAAGCCGCTCCCGAGCCAGCTCTTCTAGACGAAGCGGATCGCGCTGCACACGCTCGATGTCGGCCCGCAGAGCGGCATTGACCTGTTCGAGCGCGCGAATCTCCTGTTCTAGCTGAGATAGATGGTTGCGCATGGCCAGGTAGCGAGGCAGCCCCATCGTCCCGAAGATCAGCGACCCGAGGAGGAACGTACAGGCAATGACCGCGCCCGCCGTGGCAATCGCCCGCCCGCGGCGCTGCCAGTCCAGCCAGGTGCGTCCCCGATTTCTTCTGATCAGCATGTCCTCCGCGCTCCCGGCGCCTACCTTCTCACGGGCACCGCACCTCGTCCACGAAAGATCGCGTTCCCACCCAACTGTTCCTCGATCCGGAGCAACTGATTATACTTCGCCACGCGGTCGGTCCGTGAGAGTGAGCCCGTCTTGATCAAGCCGGTGTTCATGGCCACGGCCACGTCCGCGATCGTGGTGTCCTCCGTTTCCCCGGACCGATGCGACACGATCGCCGTGTAGCCGCACCGTTTCGCCAGTTCAATGGCGTCCAGCGTCTCCGTCAGCGTCCCGATCTGGTTGAGCTTGATCAGGATCGAATTGCCGATGCCATCCTTGATGCCCTTGGAGAAGATCTGCACGTTGGTGACGAAGATGTCGTCGCCGACGAGCTGCACCCGCTTGCCCAGTTTCTCGGTCATCGTCCTCCAACCCTTCCAATCCGATTCGCTCAGCCCATCCTCGATCGACAGAATCGGGTATCGATCCAGCAGCATCCCGTAGTAGTCGATCATGTCTTCCGACGATCGTTCGGGTTTTTTCTCTGCTTCGAGCAGATAGCGGCCCTTGTCATACAGCTCGCTCGCCGCGCAATCGAGCGCGAGCGCTACCTCTTGCCCGGGCCGATAGCCGGCATCTTCCACCGCCTGCACGATGAGCTTCAAGGCCTCCTCGTTCGATTGGAGATCAGGGGCAAAGCCGCCTTCGTCCCCGACCGCGGTGCTCAAGCCTTTCTCTTTAAGCAACGCCTTGAGCGTATGGAACACTTCCGTCGCCATTCGTAAGGCCTCGCTGAATCGGTCAGCCCCCACCGGCATGATCATGAATTCTTGCAGGTCCAGACGATTATCCGCATGGGCCCCGCCGTTGATGATGTTCATGAGCGGAACCGGGAGCACGCGAGCATTCGCTCCGCCGAGGTACCGATACAACGGCTGCCCCGTTTCCTTGGCGGCGGCTTTGGCCACTGCAAGCGACACTGCCAAGATGGCGTTCGCGCCCAGCTTCCCCTTAGTGGGAGTGCCATCGAGGCCGATCATCGCCCCATCGACGGCGGCTTGATCCAAGGCCTCCATCCCCAGCAGCCTCGGAGCGATTTCTTTGCGAATGTTCGTGACCGCCTTCGAGACGCCCTTGCCCATCCAGCGCTTCTTGTCCCCGTCGCGAAGTTCGATCGCTTCCTTCTCACCCGTCGAAGCCCCCGACGGCACGGCGGCCTGCCCCGCGGCGCCGCTCTCGAGCACGACCTCGGCCTCGACGGTCGGGTTTCCTCGTGAATCGATGATCTGCCTGCCCTTGATCGCCCTGATCGCGCTCATCCGACTTGTCCTTTCCTCACCAAAACCATGGCAGAGCCGCACATCGGTGCTCTATCCCTCCAGCTTCCGTCTCAGTAAGTCGTTAACCTTCCCTGGATTCGCCTTTCCACCGGACGCTTTCATGACCTGTCCGACCAAGAAGCCCAAGACCTGGGTCCTCCCACTGTGATATTGTTCGGCCTGGCTCGGATTCTTGGCGATGACTTCCTCGATGATCGTCTCAAGCACCCTCTCATCAGAAATTTGAGACAGGCCCTTCTCTTGAACGATCTGCTCCGGCGTCTTGCCGCTGGCATACAGCTCGGGGAAGATGTCGCGCGCGACTTTCAGGCTGATCATTCCCTTCTCGACCACGTTCAGGAGGCTGACCAACTTTTCCGGACTCACGGGTGATTGCGAGACGTCCGTACCCGAATTGTTCAATTCCCGGAGCAACTCCCCCATGACCCAGTTGCTCACCGTTTTGGGCTGGTCATAGAGTTTGACGCAAGCCTCGTAATAGTCTGCCAAGGCTCTCGAGGTCGTAAGCACGCGGGCATCATACTCCGGCAAGCCATATTTTGAAACAAACCGTTGTTGCCGCGCGGCCGGAAGCTCCGGAAGGCCGGCGCGGATCTCGGCGATTCGGTCCTCCGTGATCGAAAGGGGAACCAGATCAGGATCGGGGAAGTAGCGATAGTCGTGCGCCTCCTCTTTCGACCGCATCACCGCCGTTTCACCGCGGTCGATATTCCACAGGCGCGTTTCCTGCCGGATCGTGCCGCCCTCCTTCAGGACTTTGGCCTGCCGCTTGATTTCATACTCGATGGCGTCTTTGACGAACTTGAACGAATTGATGTTCTTGAGCTCGACTTTCGTGCCGAGCCCCTCTTGCCCCAACGGCCGAAGGGACAGGTTGGGCTCGCAGCGAAGACTTCCCTCCTCCATGTTCCCGTCGCATACCTCAAGATATACGAGAATGTCCCGCAGGACTTTCAGATACGCGACAACCTCTTCGGCTGAGCGCAAATCCGGTTCTGTGACGATTTCCAGGAGCGGTGTGCCCGCGCGGTTCAAATCGACGCGGCTGGCCGCGGTCCCAGTCTCGTGCACGTTCTTGCCCGCGTCCTCTTCCAGATGCGCGCGGCGAATGCGAACTCGTTTGCTGGATTGACCGACGCTGATCTCGATCCACCCGCGCTCACAGATCGGTGATTCATACTGAGAGATTTGATATCCCTTCGGAAGATCCGGATAGAAATAGTTCTTGCGCGCGAACCGGTTCACGGGGTTGATCGTGCAATTCAGCGCAAGCCCCGTCCGAATCGCCATGTCCACGGCTCGTCGGTTGATCACGGGCAGTGAGCCGGGAAGACTGAGACAGACCGGACAGGTCTGGCTGTTCGCAGTCGCGCCGAACGTGGTCCCGCAGGCACAGAACATCTTGGACCGAGTCCGGAGTTGAGCGTGGACCTCCACCCCGATGACCGCTTCGTAGGCCACGCGTCAGCTCTCATCGAGGTTGGATTGACGCTCCCGTTCACGGCGCATGGCCTCTCGACCGGCGTCGAAGGCCTCGCGCAGCACGGACTTCTTGGACTCGACGAAGTCCCGCCCTTGTTCGACCACCTCCTCGAAGGCTTCGCCGGCTCGGCCTGCCAAGTCCCGCAACTTATCCTCGGCCGTGCGCGCATAGCCGCGTAGTTGCTCGCGGGAATCCCGGCCCGATTGCGGAGCCAGGAGCAAGGCCGCCACCGCGCCCAACGCCGCTCCACTCAAGAATGCCAAAAGGACGGTCGCTGTTGAAGAACCCCGATCATCCGCCATTGTGATGCCCTCCTTCCTGCTGCAGCCGCTGCTTGACGACCGCCGTGGCCGCCCTGAAGCCGGCCACCATGCTCGTGACGTTCGTGAGCAAAGAG
Organism: uncultured Nitrospiraceae bacterium; assembly: GCA_964655865.1. Taxonomy (GTDB): domain Bacteria; phylum Nitrospirota; class Nitrospiria; order Nitrospirales; family Nitrospiraceae; genus JBBIJI01. The sequence goes on along the minus strand of CAZZPI010000081.1, from coordinate 4,323 downwards.
CCGCTCGATCCTCGAACCACCTTGTGCACCTGTTGCACCGATTCCCCGATCTCCCCGACCGCATGGAGCAATACGGCGGCGTGCTCTACTCCGCCCCTGGCTTGGTCCGCCAGGTCGTTGAGATTTTGGCTCATCGCCCGCAGCTCGGTGAGGAGAGTGGGGAGGTCCGCATTCATCTTGGCCAGCAATAGCGAGGACTCCGCGATGGTCCTGCGCATCTGAATGAGCACGGGCACGAGATACCCGACCAAGACCGCAAAGGCCACCGCGACCAGAATTGCCGCCACTTCGACAATCATTGTTTACCTCCGGTCTTCTTTTCCCTTAGAAACCTCGCTTGTCACCGCTTGCCTCATTATCGAATCGTCGGTTTTCGTACCCGCCACTGCGTGGCTTGTTCGTACGCATGGGCGGCCCGCAAGATCACATCTTCCTCAAACGGTCGACCGATTACCTGCAGACTGATCGGCAAGCCTCCTTTGGTGTACCCGCATGGCAGCGCGATGGCCGGAAGTCCGGCCAAATTCACTGAGATCGTGAAAATATCGGACAGGTACATCTGCAACGGATCTTGGATCTTCTCGCCCAGCTTGAACGCCGGTGTTGGAGTCGTCGGTGTCACGATCAGGTCTACCTCTTGGAAGGCCGACGTGAAATCCTGTCGGATCAATGTCCGAACTGCCTGGGCCTTCCCATAATAAGCGTCATAGTAGCCCGCGCTCAGCGTATAGGTCCCCAGCATGATCCTCCGCTTCACTTCCGGACCGAACCCCTCCGAGCGTGTCTTCATGTACATATCCAGCAGATCTTTGGTGCCCTTGGCGCGCAAGCCGTACTTGACGCCGTCGTAGCGGGCGAGGTTGGAGCTGGCTTCCGCCGTGGCGATGATGTAGTACGTGGCGATCGCCGCGTCCGTCCTGGGGAGCGACACCTCCTTGATGTCCCCCCCCAAATTCCTCAGTTCTTCGATTGCCGCGCGGACGGCCTGTTCGACTTCCGGATCGAGCCCTTCCGTGAAATATTCCGCGGGGACGCCGACTTTCAGCTTCTTGAGGTCTTTCTTCTTGAGCGCCTTGAGATAATCGGGCACCGGCACGTCTGCAGAAGTGGAATCCTTGGGATCGTGTCCCGCGATGATCCCGAGCAAGACGGCCGCGTCCGCGACATCCTTTGTGATCGGCCCGATCTGATCGAGGGAGGAGGCGAAGGCCACGAGGCCGTAACGCGACACTCTGCCGTATGTCGGCTTGAGCCCGACCACACCGCAGAAGGCGGCAGGCTGCCGTATAGAGCCCCCGGTGTCGGAGCCGAGGGCCGCGACACATTCGTCTGCGGCGACGGCTGCGGCCGAGCCCCCGCTCGACCCACCGGGCACGTGCTGCACATTCCACGGATTCCTGGTCGGTCCGTAGGCCGAGTTCTCCGTCGAGGAGCCCATGGCATATTCGTCGAGGTTGGTCTTGCCCAGCAACAAATAGTCGTGCGCGCGCAATTTCCCGATCACCGTCGCATCGTAGGGAGGGATGAAGTCGCCCAACATCCTCGATGCGCACGTCGTACGGACCCCCTCGGTGCAGATATTGTCCTTGATCGCCAAGGGCATCCCCATCAACGGCATGGTCTTGCGCCAAACTTTGAGACGCTGATCCAAGGACTCTGCCTGAGCGGCGGCGGGTTCTTGCGTCACCGTGAGATAGGCTTTGACTTTCGGTTCGACCTGATTGATGCGGAGGGTGTAGGCCCGCACAATCTCGGCGGCGTTCACCTCGCCTGCCGTGAATTTCTTCTGGAGCTCAGCCAGCGTAAGTTTGTGGAGTGACATAGATGAGGGCACGCGGCACCGGGCTAGGGACGATGGGTCGTAGACGTAACCGAACGTCTCTCGTTCCTGCCTCTAGGGACTGCTGACGATGTGATTCCGCTCATCGACCTTGATGATCTTCGGCTTGTGCCGTTTGATTTCTTCGTCGCCGTAGTACTCGTAGCAGAAAATGATGATCTGGTCGCCGACCGCCCCTTTACGCGCCGTCGGACCGTTCAGAACGATTTCCCCGCTGCCGCGCCGGCCGGCCATGGCATAAGTCATGAACCGCTCGCCATTGTTCAGGTTGGATATGACGATGGCTTCGTACGGAAGAATCCCGGCGGCGTCCAACAGATTCTCGTCCACGTTAAGGCTACCCTCGTATTCAAGGCAGGCTGCTGTCACGGTGGCGCGGTGAATTTTCGCTCTCAACATTTGTCGAAACATGGATTACCCTCGCGATGAGTGACGAGCCAGGTGTGATGGGCGCTAGGTTCATAGTAGGATCACACATGCGCCTCGGTTTTCGCGCCCTCGTCACACCACCCCTCTCACTCTTCACTTTACTTTACTCGATGATCTTAGGCACCTGGAAGTATCCCCCCTCGCGCTCCGGCGCGTTGGCCAAGGCTTGATCGACCGTGAGCGAAGGACCGACCGTATCCTCGCGCACGACGTTCGTCTCGCCGAGCACGGTGGCTGTCGGCTCGATCCCGGTCGTCTCGTACCGGTTGAGCGTTTGCATGTAGGTCAGAATCTGGCTCAGTTGCTTGGCGTATGTTTCTTTTTCGGTTTTGGACAATTCCAGACGCGCCAGCTTGGCTACGTGTTCGACTTCTTGTTGGGTGATATTCATAGACCAGTCCTCAGTTATCAGTAATCAGCCAACAGTCTCAAGCAGTAAAGAGAGACCTACTGTCAACTGACCACTGACAACTTCCCTGCTCGTTCACTCCACCGTCACGCTCTTAGCCAGGTTGCGTGGCTGGTCCACATCGGCCCCCCTTAACACGGCGATATGATAGGCCAGCAATTGGAGCGGGATCGCAAAGAGTATCGGCGAAATCAGGGGGTGGACGTCCGGGATCGTGAACACCGCGTCGGCAGTCCTACCCAGCTCTCGTTCCCCTTCCGCCACGAAGGCGATGACGGGCGCCCGTCTGGCCTTCACTTCCATGAGGTTGCTGACGGTCTTTTCGTAGAGCCTGTCGCGCGGCGCGAGGACGACCACCGGCATGTCCTTGTCGATCAAGGCGATCGGCCCATGTTTCATCTCGCCGGCCGCGTACCCTTCCGCATGGATATAAGAAATTTCTTTGAGCTTCAGCGCTCCCTCGAGCGCGATCGGATAATTGATGCCGCGCCCCAGATAGAGAAAATTACGCTTCGTATGGTAGCGTTTGGCGATCGCCACCAGCTCCGCTTCGCGTCCGAGCAGCCGCTTGACGAGCGCGGGCAGCGTGACCATCCGATCCAGCCACGCCTTTCCGTCCGCCGCCGTCATCACCCCGCGCACCCTGGCCAGATGGAGCGCAAGCATGTACAGCGCGGTGAGCTGCGCGGTGAAGGCTTTGGTGGAGGCGACTCCGATCTCCGGTCCGCAATGGGTGTACAGGACACCGTCCGACTCGCGCGCCAACGTGCTCCCAACGACGTTGACGATGGAGACGATCCGCGCCCCCTTTTCTCTCGCTTCTCGGGCGGCCGCCAGCGTGTCGGCTGTTTCCCCCGATTGCGAGATCGTGATGAACAGATCGTCTTTCTGGACGAGCGGGTCTCGATAGCGGAACTCCGATCCAATGTCCACCTGCACGGGAGTCCGGACCATCTCCTCCAAGAGGTATTTTCCGACCAACCCGGCGTGCCAGGACGTCCCACAGGCGACGATCCAGATCTTTCCCACCGCCGCGAATTGCTGCGGGGTCAATCCGATGTCCGGCAGGTCGGCCTCGCCGGACTCGTATGAATATCGGCCCCGCATCGTGTCGAGGATCGTTTGGGGCTGTTCATGAATTTCTTTCAACATAAAATGGGGGAAACCGCTCTTCTCCGCTGCGGACGCATCCCACGTGATCTTGGACACCTTGCGCGAGACGGGCCGGCCTTCCTGATCCGTAATCTGGATGTCCTTGACGCTGACCACCGCGACATCGCCTTCTTCGAGAAAGGTGACATCTCGCGTATGGGCCAGCATGGCCATGACATCCGAGCCGACGAACGAGGATCCCGCAGTCTTCCCGACGACGAGTGGACAGCCGGACCGGGCCGCAACCAACGTTCCAGGCTCCCGCTCAGAGATCACGGCGATCGCGTAGCTCCCTCGGATCTCCTTGGTCGCAGCGCGAACGGCGTTGGCCAAAGACAGTCCTCGCTTGATCTGCGCGTCGATCAAGTGAGCCACGACCTCCGTGTCGGTCTCGGACTCGAATTTGTACCCCTCTTTTTCCAACTTCTGTTTCAACGGAAGGTAGTTCTCGATGATGCCGTTGTGGACCAGCACGCAACCGCTGGAGCGATGC
>CAZZPI010000080.1:0-8571 GCA_964655865.1 uncultured Nitrospiraceae bacterium | reverse complement strand
TCGGCGCGGGACATGCGGCGGACCTTAGCCCAGCGGTGCGGGCCTGTCAATTGAGCACAAAAACCCGTGAAGGGTTGTCAGTGCCGCGCGGATTTCGGTATAAGTCTCCTATTGTGTCCACCCCGCTCCTGGTGGCGGGACAGCGGACTCGTGCCCCACAGGTCACGGGGATCTTGCTGGTCCTGTCACTCACCCTTCTCGGTGATTCCGGCTGCAGCCTCTTCCAGGGACGCGGCATCAACTTCGGCTCCGCTATTCCCTTGACACCGCAGCTTCGATTCGACCAATCCGTCTTGTCTGCGGGACTGAGTTACCGGGATGCCTGCGGACAGTCAAAAGTCCTCCCCATTCAGGAGCCCTTGCAGAAGGTGATCACGGGTCGACTCGATCGCGTGTTCCAGCGGCTCTACACGCCCCAGACTCCTCCGAAAGGTGGGGCGCCGGATGGGTACGTGGATGTGGGACTGGGCATTGGCCAGGCCGATCTGTTTGTTGCCCGGAAAGGAAAACGAACCTACCCGGCGACGGTCACCTTGGGGTTGGACTATGCCTACAGGGACCTGAGCGGTCAGGACCTGTATCGCAAGAAGCTTCAGACGAGCGTTCGCGGGGAGATCGAGGCTGACGACACGTCATGCGATCTCAGCGGATTGGAGAAGATCGTTCATCAGGCGATCGACAAGATCGTCGACGGCATGGTGACGCAACTCGCGTCCTCGACGAAAATCCTCGAAGCGGCGGCGGCCAAATCGTCTGGCCGACCGCCTGCCGCGACCAACGCTCCTGTCGCGTCACCGGCCCTGCCCGAGTCCGGATCGCAGGAACCTGCCGCCAGGCCTGCCTCTGCGCTTCCATCGGAGTCGCCCTTGACGCCGTCGATGGGTGGCGAGGGAGGCCCGACGAAGCTGTCCTTCCGGGCGATCCTTCGCGATGACAATCGCAACCAAGTGTTGGAACTCCGCGAGTCGCTGGTGATGGAAGTTGAAGTCAAGAACGACGGCGCCGCGCTCGCCCAAGGGGTGGAAGTGCATGTAACAGGCACGACCGGGGTGTTCGAGCAGATTCCGGCTGTCGTCTCAGTGGGCGATCTGGAACCGGGCGCGATCAAACGCGTCACGTTCGGGGGGAAGGTGGGACAGGTACAGTCGGTCGAACAAGCGGAATTGGTGCTGTCCTTGAAGGTCGCGTCGGTCTCCGTGAAGTTGCCGACGGCAAAAAAGTTTCTGATCGCGGTGAAGCCGGAAAAGGCAGAAGAGGTCGAAATCCTGTCCGTGGACGTGGATCAGCTTCCCAAGAAACCCTCCTCGCTCATGCAGCCGAAAGCGGTAGGGATCGCGATCGGCGTCGGGAGCTTTCGCGACGAGGCGGTGCCTCAGGTCAAGTTCGCCTCGCGCGACGCCGAGAAGATGGCTGCTTATATGAAGGCCGTCATGGGGATTCCAGAGGACCGCGTGCGTCTCTTGCAGGACGGTCACGCGCTGAAAGACGATCTCGCCGAAGTGTTCGAGGGGTGGCTGCCTGGGCATGCCGATCGCACTGCACCGACCGTTGTGTACATCGCCGGCCGAGCCGTGGTTGATCAGGCGACTGGAGCCGTGTCGGTGGTGCCGTTCGACGGCTCGGCTGCTTCGCTGGGACGACTTTTTTCAATCCGGCGCTTGCAGTCGGCGCTCGCGCGCGCCGGCGTTCAGCAGGCCATCCTCATCCTGGAGCTGTCCCTCGAGCCAAGCCCCGGAGCCGATCCAAACGATGCGCCCGTGCCGATTTGGGATCTGGCCGAAGCGGACTCGGGAAAAGAAGGCATCATGTGGATCATCGGCAACCGATCGCCGCAGGAAGCCCATGCGTATGAAATGGGACAACATGGGTTGTTCACCTACTACGTGTTCAAGGGGCTGCAAGGCGGAGCGGATGCCGACAAGAACGGGACCGTTGTGGCCGGAGAGCTGTGCCAGTATGTCAAGACGCAAGTGCAGAGGATGGCCAACACGCAGTTCGGCAACGCGCAGGAGCCCCTATGCATACCGCCGACGGGGAAGCCCTCTCCCGTGCGGCTCATTCCTGTGGCGAAAACCAAGTGAGAGATGGGCGCGGTGCGTCAATTGAAGTTTTCCGTGGCAGCAGGTAAGATCAGCCCCGCTGCCGGATCTATAAGGTCTTGCACCTCCTGAAACCTCACGCTCGTAAGCCGGCGTAGCTCAGTTGGTAGAGCAGCGGTTTCGTAAACCGCAGGTCGCTGGTTCGATTCCAGTCGCCGGCTCCACGCATCACGGGGTTGCTGTAACCTGACATATTCCTGTTGATACATCGGCGGTCATTGACGTGGCTGCCGTATTCCACGTCCCGCTCGCGTGTTGCCTTGGCGCGACAGGGACATCCGGGCGTCTCCCGTTAGGCAGTGCCGCGCCACAAAGTCCCTACGTCATGCGGCGGTTAATCACCGGAAACGGTGTCGCTTTGCGACATCATTCAGGACGCACTTTGTCGGTGCGCTGGCTCACCAGGCCAAGCCTCTCCCCATGTTTATAGCCGCCGGGTAACCCCCCCCCTCGAAAATCGAAGAGGCTGCGCCGGCCTCTTGCCGGCGCAGCCTCTCGCGTGAAGTCTCAGCTCCCGGGCGTACCTGATGGAGTGGAGTCCGGCGCCGACGAGGATTCCCCAGGACTATCGACCGTTGGGACCGGTTCCGTAATGGGCGTCTCCTCGATGGGCTGGCGCTCGGGCTGCGTGAGGTTGACCGCCGGAGGAGTCATGTGCTCTTGGCCGATCTTGCGGATCTCGAGATGGACTCGGCGGTTCATGTGCCGGCACGCGTCGCTGTTGTCGACGCAAAGCACGCCCTCTTCACCAAGGCTCACCACTTTCATCCTATGTTCGGCCACGCCGGCGGTCAGCAATTCGGTCTTCACCGTTTCCGCCCGTTTCAATCCGAGCTGCTTATTGTAGCTGACCGAGCCTTGTTGATCCGTGTAGCCCTGGATCAAGATGCCGAAGTCCTGGTTCTGCTTCAGCATGTCAGCATGCGCAGCGACGATAGCCTTGCCTTCGTCGGTCAACCCTTTCCGTCCCACTTCGAAGTAAATCTCGGCGTGGATGACATCCGGAGTTGTTGGCTGAGCGGCGCCAACCGAGGGGGGAGCGACGGTTGCCACGGCCTGCGACGAGGCGGCACTATTGGGCTGGCTCAGCACGGCCGATACCTGGGCGGTATTCAAGGTCTCCGATGATTCTGTTTTGGGCGTCGCATGATCGGCTTGTGAATAGAACCAAAAGGCTCCGAGGAGAACGGCCAGGAACAGGACAAGTCCGGCCAGGATGTAAACCTCTTTCATGTCTTTGTTCGGCCCGTCGACGGCCGGAGTGATGTTCCCGGATGCCACAGAGGTGGTGGTGGTTTTCAGCATGATGGCGATTCTCCTATGCTAATAGTGAAAAATTCGAAGTTCAAAGTTCACAAATTGGGCTACGGCTTCGGTTACTGCGTCACCTCCCTTCCAGCCGCTGGGTCTGTGGGCTGACGGAGGAATACTTGAGCAATCGGAGTGCCGATGGGGGAAGGGTGGGAAGCTGGCAAAGAGATGAAGTAAACCCAGGGGTTCAGAAGGATGGGGAGGGAGGCGTCTCTTGCGGGGATTTAATTCCCATCAGGCGATGCGGGGATGGCCCCACAAAGTTAAGGGGCATGGCACCCATGCTGGTCCTTTGCTCCCGGAGCGCGCACACAGGTCCGAGCAGATTATCACATTAAGGGCGGTGCTCGCTCGACGGCCGCAGTAGGACCAGCACGGGTGCCATTTCAGAGGAGGGCAGACGAGCATGAGTGGAGGGATAGGGCTGGTGGCACGTTGATCTCCTGTGCTCGCGCAACGCCCACATCTGCTTATCCGACCTCCCTGGCGGTGAACGGTGTGCCGGGGGTACTCGTTGCTCTTCCGCTGCAACGGGTCGCTGATGCGCGCAGTGGGAGATCAACCAGGCCGCCCCTGCTGAGAGACGAAACGAGCGAGCTTCGATGGATCGATATATTCAGTTCAGCGGACACAATAGGACCAGCGCGGGTACCATGCCGGAGGGGGGAAGGCAAACGAGCAAGCTTGGAAGGAGCTATTTAGGAACTTCACTGAAGGACCAGTTTGAACATCCCGGTATCTGCTAGCGGTGGCGTTGGATACCTCAGGGACTTTGGAGTAGACTTGGACGGCAAGACTCCTCTGCTGCATCCTGCAATTCTATGATGGCTTCAAGCTGGCAACACCGATGAAATCAAGTTTTTGAAGCGGCGGCGGTCGGCGTGGCCCTTCGTCGCCGGCGATGAAGGGCCTAATCTTGGCGCGCATTATTCATGACGGTTCGTCGCGAAATCGCGAAGTCGCCATGCGAGACGGGTGCGTGGAGCCCCGAGAGGCGGAGGCGTACTTGAAATAGTATGTTGAGGCCGCGAGGGGCGAGCCCGCCCGCCTGGCCGTGTGAAAACCGCGGCCAGGCTCATCATAGCGGCGGATTTGCGATTGCAGCAGAAGCGTTCATGGACGATGCGCGCTAGGCCGTCGTTCCGATAAGGCTTTCCAGAGGGATGCGGAGCTTCCGGTGAAGTCTGCGGATCATTTCGAGGGAGAGACCCCGCTTTCTCGTCAGGATTTCAGAAACACGCCCGCGTCCGCCTAGCATCGCTTCGAGGTCTTAGCGCGTCATGCCAAGCTGGTCGATTCTGAAGTTTACGGTCTTCGACGAGATCTCTTGTGGGAAAACTCAGCTGTGTTATCCCCGCCTCCGAGGTGACGAGGGATCGGATTTCGTACGCGGTTGCCTCCGCTCTAGCTCCTCTAACGACACCGTTCTTCCAGCTCGTAGCTCCTTACGCGCACCTTCTATGATCCTCATAAATCCTGAATGAGTACTCAGTGCGAGAGACTCACGGTCAACCTTCTTGAGAGACACCAATGCGGCGACCGGCCGCTTCTTCTCAGTAAACACCAAAGTCTCTTCTTCAGCGGCTTCCGCCGCTGCCAGCAGCGACTCCAAAGATCTGGGCAACTTCATGGCTTTCATAACTCGATCTCCTTCCCGCCTATAACCAAACGGCTTCCGCTCTTCGTTCCGATCGCGAGAATATTCACAATGTCCTTTCCCTCTGCATCCGCTTCATAGAAAACCCGCAGTGTGCCCACCCGTAACTCCCAGGGGGCGAAGGGATTGGGCTTGAGGTGCTTCCTAATCCGTGTTTCCCGAAATGGTTCATGGGTCAATTGCTCTCGTACTGCCTCCAGCAGGATTGTCCGGTGGCGGGAGCTCAGTTCAGCTAATTGCTCACCCGCCGACTCCGCGAAGCGGACTTTGTATCTCACCGGGCGTACTGTACCATGTTTTAGCTCTTCTCAACAGCGGACGGTGCTGGTAAGAGTTATGGTTAGCTCGCTGCTTACCTCCTTGCTGTGACATGATCCTGCACCAGTGTTTTGATGGACACAAAGTGGCGGCCGTGGAGGTCCTTGAAACGGCGTCCGCGTGGTGGCTAAAGGTTCGATCGTGGGCGAGAGGTGGCCGTGGTAGCAGATGGCCCTAAGTTCGACGGTTCTAACAAGAGAGGAGTCGTCTGCAATCGCTGGCTCCGCTTTAGCCTAATAGCCGGCTTGTGCCTCGTGTTGAATTCACTCTCCTGGGCGGCGGAAGACATTGGTCCGCCCTCCGCCGTCGTGCCACTCGGGCATCAAGCAGTGGCTCGTTTCAGCAGAGGCCAGCTTGACGTTCGTTGGCGAGGGGCTGCCCATCAGATCGAGCTGCCTGGTCCCTCAGGGGCCGTGCTCTCGGCGATCGAAGATGGGAAAGGTCTGCGCACACTTTCGCTCGTCTTCGGGGATGTGTTGAGAGGGCGTGGCGAATCAGATAGACGGACCAGGCAGGCGGTCGCGATCATCACGCTGACTGGCTTGTCCGGCAAAGGGATTTACTCAGGAGCCCATATTGCGGAATGGGCGCTCGTGGTCAACGGGGAGCAGTGGCGGTACGACGCCAAGCAACACGACTGTTCCGTCGAGCTAGCTTTGCTAGATGTGGGCGGTGTGTCGGGACGGATCGTGTGCAAGGACCAGAACGCATCCGCGGTCGTGGAAGATGCTCGGTTTTACCTCCGACCGTGATCACCAGGGAGTTCCCTGTTCGCTCCGTCTCGCTTCAGCGCGAGATTTTCGGTGCGGCGGTCCTAGTCTGCCGGAAGTGCTGTCGGACCAAGGCTTCAACGGAACGGAAATGCCGCTCCGGCAGGTTCTTGAATCGTCGCTTGCAGTCGAGGATGGCTGCATCGACTGTGGCGAATGGCTTGATCGCGAGCATGAGATGGTTGTGGTAGTCGGTGAGTTTCAGCTCGATCGTTCTCAAATGGCGGGGGTTGCCGGCGACAGCCATCGCAGCTTTGGCTCGATCGCCGTCGGCTTCGACGAGGGCCTGAAAACACAGTCCTTTCAACCGTTGCGTCACGGTACTCCGATCCCATCCCAACGTCGTTGCCGTGGCCTGCATGTCGAAGTCGTGCTCGCGGAGGCAATTGAGCACCGCGGCATCGCTCGCTGGATTGGGCAGAATCTGCGGTCTCTTGGATTGCTGTGATGATCGTCCTCCTTCATCTCCACCGAGACGGAGTGATTCCTTGCTCAAGAGTTGACCGTCCGTCAGCGCAACAGCCTGTTCGAGACAGTGACGGAGCTCACGCACGTTGCCCTTCCACTCGTGGTCGAGCAACGAGCGCAAGGCTTCGTTGGAGAGTTTCGGAACCGGTCGTCCCATTTCAGAAGCGATTTCGGCGAGAAACGTCTCGGCGAGGAGCGGCAGGTCCACTTGCCGCTCGCGGAGCGGCGGCAGGCGGAAGAGAAGGCCTTTGAGACGAAAGTACAGATCCTCCCGGAACCACCCCTCGGTCACGCCCCGTTGCAGGTCACGATTTGTTGCGGCCACGACGCGGACATCCACGCACGTGGGGATCGTCGCTCCGACCCGGTAGAAAGACTTTTCCTGGAGCACGCGCAGGAGTTTACTTTGGTGGTCCAACCGCAGGTCGCCGATTTCATCGAGGAAGATCGTTCCCTGATGGGCCAGCTCAAAATAGCCCCGTCGATCCCTTGTGGCTCCGGTGAAGCTGCCTTTCACATGGCCGAACAATTCGCTTTCAAACAGTTCCGGCGAGATTGCCGCCATGTTCACGGCGATGAAGGTCTTGCCGGCCCGTGGGCTCAATCGATGGAGCGCACGAGCGAAAAGTTCTTTGCCCGTCCCCGGTTCTCCCAACAGCAGCACGGTCAAGGCTGACTTTGCCCCTTTCTTCAAGTCGCGGCAGAGGCGCAACAGGCCGGCATCCTGGGTGATGATGCCTAGGTGACGGCATTCGTCTCGAAGACGATCGAGTTCCCCGTCGCGCATCGCAACGGGCTCGCTCGAAGCAGCGCGCAGGTCGTGCAGTTGTTGTTCGAGCCCCTCCAACTTTCTGCGGGCTTCTTCCTCTTGTGCTTGCGCCTCTACCAACTGGGCCCGAAGTCGGTCTATGACGCTGGTGAGGTCCTCCTGGTATCCGGCCGATTGGGTGCGAGCCGTCCCGGCGATCTCGAGGTCCTCCTGCAGCGTTTCTGCGCGAGTCTCGCGAAGGACCAAGGCTTCCCGCACCGCCGCCGCTTCCTGTTGGAGAAGGAGCATGTCTCGTTCGAGCAACACGAGTCGCTGTTGCGCGGTGAGATGGGTCCAGGCGGACGTGCCGACAATGACGAATGCGGCAGCCGAAAGCGGTAGGGCGACTGGCGTGACGAGGTGCGCCGCAGCCAATCCGACAACAGAGCATCCCACATAGCCCAACGCGATTGCCACGCCGAAAAGGAGGCCTTTTGCCCCTCGTGTGCGTAGGAGGCACCAGGCCACGAGACCCGCGAGCAACAGCGCAACGAACGCGCCGGTCGCAGCCCCGATGCGATAGATCTGGTTCTCAGTGAGCAGCATGTTCAAGAGCTGAAGATGGATAGTGGAGCCGGTGACGGATTGACCGGTCGGCAAGAGCCATGTGCCCGAGGTCGAAGGATAGGAGAGGAACACCACGACCCTGTCCTTGAACCAATCGGCGAGTCGATCTGCTTGATGGGCCTCCATGGCGTCCCACACCGACGAAAAAGATAGGGAAGGGAAAATGTCCAGCGATCCATTCCCGACATAGTTCACCAGTACGTGGTCGTCCGTCATCTTGGACCGGGATCGGCTTGTGGTCGATTCAAACAGAACCAATCCGAAAGCAGGAACGTTTTGCGACCCGAGTTGAACAGACAGAGGGACCGCGCGGGTCACATGATCCAGGCTTGGAGAAGCGAGAAGGTGTCCGAAGACGGTTGTATGGGAGGCTAGGGGCGATTCGGAGTCGAACGGATAGACCACGAGCCCTGCTGCCTTGCTAGCTTCCAGCAGCAGCGCATCACTGGCGACGCCGCCGAGTTGCGCCGGGCTGGCCTGGCTCAGGCGATGGTCCAAGCCGATTGCGACCGCGCCTGCCTCATGGGCTGCGGTGATGAAGCGAGCGAGGACCGCGCGGTCCCAGGGGCCGCT
>CAZZPI010000079.1:0-8627 GCA_964655865.1 uncultured Nitrospiraceae bacterium | reverse complement strand
GCCGTGCCCCATCAGGCGAGATTCGTTTGGGAGGCCAAGGTGGATCGCCGAAGCGCCGGTCGCGATGATCAGCGCGCGCGAGGTGACGGTTCGCTCTCCGTCCACCGTGACGGACCGCGGACGTGTTCTGATGTCGACGCCTGTCACGTCCCCGGTCATAAATTGCGTGCCGAATCGCTCGGCCTGGGAGCGCATTTCCTTCATGAGATCGGGGCCCATCACGGCATGCGAAAAACCGGGATAGTTCTCCACTTCCGTCGTCGTCGTGAGCTGTCCACCCGCTTGCCAGCCTTCAATGAGCAACGGGGAAAGGTTCGCTCGCGCGGCATAGATGGCCGCTGTCAGGCCGGCCGGGCCCGAACCTATGATCACGACGTTACGCATCGTTGTACTTTACCACCTATATTCGGACCGATGCTCGGCCTGGTCGAGGACACTATTTCCGCTTTCCCAGCGTGTCCTGAAGGACCTTCTTCCACTCATCTCGATTGACTGCGGGCATGGTGCTGATCTGAATGTGCCCCATCGACGAATTGAGCAGCGCAGCTTTCATGGCTGCTCGGTTGTCCGGAAACTCCCAAATAGCCACGACATCATACTCGCCCAGGCAGTAATAAGCCTGAATCAGCTTCCCCCCATGGGCTTGCGCGTTCTTCTTGACCATCTCCGCGCGCTGCATTCCTTGATCCTTCATCGTGGACAGACCGTGCTGCGTGAACTTGACGAGGCTGACATAGGTTGGCATGAGGCACCTCCATCGCCGGCTCGGCGTGTGCCGTGCGCCACTTCATTGCGGCGCCCGGATAAACACCTTACGTAACCGAAGGCTAAGGGCGGGTGAAATCGTCACCCAACTGCTCGGGCAAGAACTGTAGCATACACTGATTAAGAGCGGAAGGCTGGTGAGACGACCTTCTGAGTGTGAAAATTTTGGATCAATCGAGTCGGCGCGACAAGCGGGCCTTGCAGGAGAAGCCCTTGAGCTCTCGGTAGAGTTGGCCCACGCGTTTGCGCACCTGCGGGAGGGGCAGCGTGCCATCGATTATATAGTCCGCCAGTTTCGTTTTTTTCTCCAGCGGCATCTGGCTGTTGATGCGACGGAGAGCATCCTCGCGGCTCAGATGGTCTCGCTTTTTGAGCCGGTCGACCTGGGTTTTGCGATCGGCGGCCACCACGATGATCTTGTCCACGCGTTTGTCCACACCGGCTTCAAAGAGCAGGGGGACGTCATAGATCACGACAACCTGCGGATTCTTCCTCGCCGCTCGTCTGGCCAGCTCGGCTTGAAGTCTTGCCACCCGGGGATGAATGATGCGTTCGATCCGGCGAAGCCGGTCGCGGTGTCCGAACACCAGCCGCCCGAGTGCGCGCCGATTCAACGATCGATCTGGATTGAGGATGCGGGCGCCGAATGTCCTCGCGATCTCCTTCCAGGCAGGCTTGTCCGGCTCGACAACCTCCCGCGCGAGCGCGTCCGCGTCGATGACCACCGCCCCGCATTTGCGAAACATGCGGGCCACGCTGGATTTCCCTGTTGCGACGCCCCCCGTCAGTCCTACTATGATCATGGCGCGGAGAATAACACGGCCTTCTTACGAGCCACAAGAAACGACCGTGTCGCTTCGAGGGTCCAGCCCATCTGGGAAGAAGCGGCCTCACAGGCGCCCCGCGACTCGCTCGGGGCGCCCTGAGCCCTCGGCCATTCGACCTGCCCTCAGGGCTGGTCCCGAGCATGGTCGAGGGATCGAAGGGCGCTGCTCAACGGCGCTGATGCACGGCTCCGCTGGAACCACGCGGCGAACGAAGGATTGACTTCTCGCTTGTGGTCCCTGTATCAGGCTTTCTATGCGTATGCTGGCGACAAGCCGAACGGTAGGCGTGTTGTTGGGCCTGATCTGGGCCATCCTCGGAGTGCTCCTAATCCTAGAGGCGGGGCGCGTGGGTGCGGCTTCATCCCTCACCCCTCGGACGTTGGTGGTGGGGCCCGCTACTTCGTCTGATTTCACTTCGATCCAGGCTGCGGTCGATGCTGCCGGGAAAGGAGACACGATTCTGATCAAAGCCGGCACATACCGAGAGGACGTGACGGTACACAGTAAGGACGGGCTCAAGCTCATCGGCGAGGGGATCGATCGCGTGACGATTCTCGGCCGAGAACGGGTCGGGGTGTTCCACATCGGCAAGTGGCCGTACGGAGCCAGCGATATCGAAATCAGTGATGTGACGATCAATGAACACGGCGGCCATGCGATGGGCATCTTCAACGGACAAGGGATCGTATTGCGGCATGTGCGGATCAAAGGGATGTTGTTCGGTCAACAAGTGCGGGACGTGCGGATCGAAGATTGCATCATCGGCGGCAGCGAGACTACCGGTGTCCAGTTCGCCGATTCTCACGCGATCCTCATCGGCAATTTCATTCACGACAATGATCATGGGGTGACGGTCGCCGGCAGATCCGACGTGCGCCTGGAACGCAATGTCATCACGCGCAGCCTCTTCGAAGGCGTCGTGGTGTTTGACAAGGCCCGCGTCAGCTTGGTCAGCAACACAGTCGCGCACAACGGCGGGGGGATCGCTTTTCTCGATGGCTCACAGGGTGAAGCCACCGCCAACATCGTGGGGCTCAACAAGGTTGGCTTTGTGTTTGCGCCCTCCAGTTTGGCGAATCTCTCCTACAATGCACTAGCGAACACCGGTGGTGATTACGTAGGCCCGGGGCCTTCCTATGCTCCGACGTTGGAGCGCAGGTCCGAAAGCGACATTCTGGTAGCTCCCAAGTTCGTGGATGCCGCGCATGATGATTTTCGTCCACTTCCTGATTCGTCTCTGATCCGAGCGGGCGGGTTCCCCTTCCTGGGAGCTCTGCCTCCCGCCACGAGTCCTCAAGTTAATCAAAAAAGATAATCAACTCAGAAACTTACGCCGGTCCACCATACGCTGCTTAGGCGTATGGTATGCTTTAAGTGCGCAACACATCAAGCTCTCCTGATCGTGGCTTAAGAATTGCTTTAAGTCGTCCGAGGAAGAGGTGGAGCGAGTCGCCCGTGGCCAGTTACCGATCAGAGCTAGAAAAGCGGTTTGACGGAGTTCCCAGTCTAGAGGAAGTCGAATCCGGCAAGCTCGTTGGTGCCATCCTGCCTATGTCAGAGCGAGCCCAGTCCCAACTCCGCGACAGCATCGAAGTGATCGACTACCTGCTCAATCAGGAAACCGTCGTCTGGAGTTGACGACTTTTCCTCCTCTTCGTTCTTGACAGTCTTTCCCGAACATCACGATCCTTAAGCGCAAGGCTTCCTGCTTCCTGGACGAGTGGTCTTCCGTCAAGCCCGGCACCGTGTTTTCCTTTGTAAGGACCACGGGCGGACGCTGACAGACGAACAGGAACTGAGCTATTTCAACAAATCGAATAGGTCTGCGTCGTTGGGAGGACACAGGGGGCGCTCAAGTGTGTCTATCTCTTGATCGTTCGAGCTGCGAAGGAAAAGGCGTGCTGGCATCACCCCGAATTGCAGCGAGTATGTGCTTTTATGCGTTTCGGACAGCTCGTATTGCCATATGACATACGACTGGCTCTGTATTCGCCCGACAGAGCTTGCATACGTGTGGTCATTAGCGCTGTAATAGAGCGCCATAGACAACGCCGGTCGTCCACCTGAAAGCGAGGCAAGTTGTGAAGCGGCCAACCTTCAGTGCACCGGAAGCAAGCCGGACACTTCTGGCAGAGTGGCATCGCCTTGAGGAGGATGCCCGTCGAGAGAAACATTGGAGACGATGGGGGCCATACCTGAGTGAACGGGCCTGGGGAACGGTGAGAGAAGATTACAGCCCTCACGGGACGGCCTGGGAAGCCTTCCCCCACGACCATGCACGCTCTCGAGCCTACCGATGGAATGAGGACGGCCTTGCCGGTCTCTGCGACCGACACCAGTGCATCTGCTTCGCCTGGGCCTTCTGGAACGGTCGCGATCCGATCCTCAAGGAGCGGATCTTCGGCCTGACCGGCAATGAAGGGAACCATGGCGAGGATGTGAAGGAATACTACTTTTACCTCGATTCCACTCCGACCCACTCTTACATGAAATGTCTGTATAAGTATCCGCAGGCGGAGTTCCCTTACGCCAGACTGATCGAAGAGAACCGGCGGCGTGGGCGCGGCGAATTGGAGTACGAACTCATTGACACCGGAATGTTCAATGAGGATCGGTACTTCGATGTGGTGGTCGAATACGCCAAGGGCTCACCAGAAGACATCTTGATTCGACTGCAGGTCGTGAATCGCGGCCCAGATCCCGCCGAGTTGACGGTGCTTCCAACGCTCTGGTTCCGCAATACGTGGTCTTGGGGGCTAGACGTCAGGCGGCCGCGTTTGCGCAAAGGCGAGCCGGTTCGTGACCTGAGTGTGATCGAATTGAACCATGATTATTACGGTGAGCGCCGTCTGTTGTGTGAAGGGGCGCCCAGTCTGCTGTTCACGGAAAACGATACGAATACACGACGGCTCTACGGCGATGCGGAATGTCCGCGGTACGTGAAAGACAGCATCAACGACTACATCGTTCATGGGGACAAGGAAGCGGTGAATCCCGACCAGGTCGGCACGAAGGCTGCGGCACATTATGTCTTGAACTTGGGGCCCGGGGCGTCACGGACCCTCCGGCTGCGGTTTACCAATCGCCGAGACGACGCGTCACTGACGTCGTCGGATTTCGATGCCTCCTTCGAAAAGAGGCTGCAGGAGGCCGACGAGTTTTACGACAGCCTGGCGCCCGCGGACATCTCCGAAGATGCGCGACGCGTCCAGCGCCAAGCCTTTGCCGGTCTCTTGTGGAGCAAGCAGTTCTATCATTACGAGGTGGCACGCTGGCTCAAGGGGGATCCTGCCGAGCTGGACCCGCCGCGCGAACGGCTGCGGGGAAGGAATTCCGACTGGACTCATCTCTACAATGCCGACGTGATCTCCATGCCAGATAAATGGGAGTATCCGTGGTACGCAGCGTGGGATCTGGCCTTTCATTGCATCCCGCTGGCACTCGTGGATCCTCGCTTTGCGAAGGAGCAACTCGTATTGATGCTGCGCGAGTGGTACATGCATCCGAACGGCCAGATCCCGGCGTATGAATGGGCGTTCGGGGACGTGAACCCGCCTGTGCATGCCTGGGCCGCCTGGCGCGTATACAAGATTGATAAGAAGCGAAAGGGCGTCGGCGACAGGGTGTTTCTCGAGCGGGTTTTCCACAAGCTGCTCCTCAACTTCACCTGGTGGGTGAACCGCAAGGATGCAGAAGGCAAGAACATCTTCCAGGGAGGCTTCCTGGGACTCGACAATATCGGCGTGTTTGACCGGAGCGCTCCGCTCCCCACCGGCGGCCATATCGAACAATCCGACGCCACGAGTTGGATGGGCATGTACTGTCTCAACATGCTGGCGATTGCGATGGAGCTGGCCCGCGAGAACCGCGCCTACGAAGATGTCGCCAGCAAGTTCTTCGAGCACTTCGTCTATATCTGCCGGGCGATGAACAACATCGGAGGAGAAAAGATCGAATTATGGGACAAGCAAGACGGTTTTTTTTACGACGTGCTCCATCTGCCCGACGGCCGTACGTTCCACATGAAGGTTCGCTCGATGGTGGGGCTTATCCCGCTCTTCGCCGTGGAAACCTTGGATTCCGAACTGATCGATCAGCTCCCTCGATTCAAGCACCGCATGCAGTGGTTCATCGAGAACCGGCCGGACTTCGGCGCCCACGTCGAGACTCAATCCCAGGACGGCGGGGTCCGTCGGTTCCTCTCGTTGGTCAATCGCCATCGCTTGAAGTCCGTATTGCGTTACATGCTGGATGAGCAAGAATTCCTTTCACCCTATGGGATTCGGGCCCTCTCGCGGTACCATAAGGATCATCCGTACATCCTGTCGGCCATGGGCATGGACTATCGCGTGGACTACGAACCGGCGGAATCCGGCACCGGCCTCTTCGGCGGCAACTCGAACTGGCGCGGCCCGATCTGGTTTCCGGTGAATTACCTGTTGATCGAGTCCCTGCAGAAGTTCCACTACTTCCTGGGGGATTCGTTCAAGGTGGAATACCCCACCGGCTCCGGCAGGTTGGCCACGCTGGCTGAAGTGGCGGCGGAAATCTCGCGGCGGCTGACCCGAATCTTCTTGAAGGGCAGGGACGGGCGACGGCCGGTCTTCGGGGGGGCAGACAAGTTCCAGCGCGACCCGCACTGGCGCGATCTTCTTCTCTTCTATGAATACTTCCACGGCGATAACGGCGCAGGGATCGGCGCCAGCCACCAGACCGGCTGGACGGGGTTGGTCGCGAAGCTGATTCAACAGAGCGGCGAGTGAGCATGAACCTTCACACGTGGCGTTTCCGGGGTGAGAAGCTGAAACATGGAAGTTAGCGCGGCAGACTGTCGGAAAATCGATCGGGCGCTCGAACTGGAATGGCTGGAGACCAACGGCCGCGGGGGGATCTCATCAGGGACCGTGAGCGGGGCGAACACCCGTCGCTACCATGCCCTCTTGCTGGTCGCACGCAACCCGCCGGTCCATCGGTACAACTTCGTGAACCACGTCGACGAGTGGGTGGAGGTCGGCGGACAAGCGTTTTCCCTGTCGAGCAACGTCTATTCGGGCATCGTCCATCCTGATGGCTACCGTCGATGCGCAGGCTTTACGACCATCCCTTGGCCGACATGGCTCTATGAGGATCAGGGCATCCAGATCCAGCGGGAGCTCTTCATTCCGGCCGAACGGGACATGATCGTAATGCGCTGGCATCTGCTCACGGAGGGGACCCCACCGGTTCGTCTGAAAATTCGGCCGATGCTGACCGGTCGGGATTATCATTCAACGCACCACGAGAACGGAGCGGTCCTGGTGCAGGCCTGGATCTCGGAGCGGAACGTGGCCTGGCAGCCATACGACGGCCTTCCCAAGGTGTACGCCTGTCACAATGGGGACTATCATCATGCTCCGGACTGGTATCGTCGAGTCCAATTCCCCGCCGAGCGGGAACGAGGGCTTGACCATGAAGAAGATTGGTGGTCGCCGGGAGAGATCTCTTTCATGCTTTCTCGCGAGAGAACCGCAGAGCTCGTGTTCAGTACCGAGCCGATGGAATCGATCGACCTCGGTCCGCTGGTCGAGGACGAGCGGCGGCGACGCAAGCGGGTCGTGGAACGAGCCCCGAAGACTGATCCCTTGGCGCAGTCACTCTGGTGTGCTGCGGAATCCTATCTTTCGGCCCGGGGAACGGGCCGGACAGTCGTGGCGGGCTATCCCTGGTTCACCGATTGGGGACGGGACACTTTTATCGCGCTCCCGGGACTGTGCCTGGTCACCGGCCACCACGAGACGGCGTGGGAGGTCATCGAGGCCTTCGCCTCCCATGTCTCGGAGGGGATGGTGCCGAACTGGTTCCCGGACGCCGGCGAACAACCCGAATACAATACCATCGACGCCTCCCTGTGGTTCATCCACGCCGTTGACCGATACCTCGCTTACACGGACGATGATGAGGCAGTCCGCCAGTTCGCCTGGCCGGCGATAGAGCACATCCTCGAGGGATACCGGCAAGGAACGCGCTTCGGCATTCGCATGGACGCGGACGGACTCATTACGGGCGGCGTGCCGGGTGCCCAATTGACCTGGATGGACGCCAAGGTGGGAGACTGGGTCGTGACGCCACGGCATGGGAAGCCGGTCGAGATCCAGGCCCTCTGGATTCGAGCTCTGACCATTGGCGAACAGTTGGCGAGCAGATTCGGCCGGTCGGCCTTAGCCGTCCGGTATCGGCAGGATCGTGACCTGGCGGTCAGGTCCTTCCGCAGTCGGTTCTGGTACGAAGCGGGTGGATATCTCTACGACGTCATCGATGGGCCCGGTGGAGACGATGCGTCGCTGCGCCCCAATCAGATTTATGCTGTCGCCCTGACCGACGGCGTCCTGACGCGGGAGCAAAGTCAGCGGATCGTGAAGGTGGTCGAAGAGCAGTTGGTAACGCCGGTAGGGCTTCGGACGCTCGCGCCCTCAGACCTACGCTATCGTCCTCGGTATCAGGGTGGAGTCGTCGAGCGGGATGGCGCATACCACCAGGGAACGGTATGGCCCTTCCTTCTCGGGCCCTTTGTCACGGCGTGGCTGAACGCATACGGGCGAAGCGAACCAATGAAGAAGAAGGCGCGGGCGTTTCTCGACGGTTTGTTCCATCATCTCAGCGAAGCCTGCCTTGGCCAGGTGTCGGAGATTTTCGACGCGGAGGCGCCGCATGTGCCACGAGGATGTTTCGCGCAAGCTTGGTCTGTGGCCGAGCCTTTGCGAGCCTTGGTTGAAGACTTGGGAATTACACCGGCACCGGAACAAACCGTTCTTCCGCGCACAAGGAGCCGCTCGCGCACGAGCCCGACTCCGACGACTCTGCGTCGCTTCAGGTAGGCCGGCGCCGAGACGGGAATCTGCGTGTCGCCCGGTCATCCCCGCGTTGACCTCTCACGGGTGGGATCATGCAGCTTCCTCATGTGCGACAATCTGAGCTCATCATGCCAGTTGGACCTGGTGGAAATGACGTGGATCAGGAACAGAAAGTCGGGATCGTGCCCCGGCTGCTCAGCCGAAT
>CAZZPI010000078.1:7738-8636 GCA_964655865.1 uncultured Nitrospiraceae bacterium | reverse complement strand
CTTGTCGCAGCAGCGAATCCGCGGTTGCAGCAGAAGCGCTCATGAATAATGCGGGTTAGGCTTCTGCGCTCGTGGAAAGCGCATCCGCGCCAGAGCGATTCGTCGTTCGTGGAGACCTCGGCGAGCTCCCTTCGGCCTGAGCTCGGGACGAAGGCAGTCGAGCCGCGTGAGGCGCAACCGACAAGCGAGATACAAGATACGCTTCACGAGATACGCGCCCTGTTCGTGCCATACTCCATCAGCTCTTATTCTCAACCCCTTGCCCCTCGCCCTTCACCTTCTGCATGTGCCATCAGCTAACCGCATTTGCGATCAGTGAGGACCGACGAGCCGATCCAGCCTGCCGCCGGCCGCCAGTCGGGCGAACTGCCGCTTCATCTCGTTGACCTGCGCGAGATAGCTTTTGACGTCGTGGTCGCCGCAGCGCTGGTGGGGCATCAGCCGGAGACCGCGTGCGGCATAGGCGCGGCCCGCCCGACGCGATGTTGTTCAGGTTCGTCCAGTATACGTCCTGTCCGACGTTACGGGGATCGAAGGCCCAACCGTATTGGAACAAGTGATCGGTTGCGCCGAGATAGTTGGGGTCGTTGTCTACTTGTTTGTATTCGTCCGTGCTCCAGACGATGTTTTCCGTCAGGCCGCTGTGATCCAAATCGGTGAGACCGTCAGGTCCTTTGGTATTGGGCAGGTTGGGAATATAGTACTGCGAATAGCTCAGGCACGCCGCCTCGCTGTTCTTCGCGACAAGCAAGGCGGAGTTGTCGCCGGTCTGGCTGAAGCCCGGGGTGGTGCCGGTCCTCCGGCCGCAGTTCAACTGTGCCGCTGCGGAGGGCGGAACGATCGTCCCGTTGCTCCATTGCGGCAGTTGCGTCTGATCGAAATAGCCAAACGGGTTTTG
>CAZZPI010000078.1:4180-7728 GCA_964655865.1 uncultured Nitrospiraceae bacterium | reverse complement strand
TTTGATAGCCGTACTGGATCGTCATCATCTGGGGAACGGTGCTGTACACGGGGTAAGCGGTGCCGTTGAACTGAATGCTGTCCGCGCAGCCCGACGTACCGCCCTTCAACTTCTTCTGAATGAACGCTACGCTTGCCTCGGGTCCGATCAAGGCGGGATACGTGTAAGTCCGCGTCTTGCTAAACTCGACGGGACACCCGATCAGCGTGCCGTCGGGATTGTAGGTGTGCACAGGCGGATTCGGCACCTGAGAAACGACGTCCGGTATGAACCCGACCGGATCGTCCGTAGCCCGAAACCCGAAACGGGAGGGCGGCGGCGTCAGCGATTGAGCCGATCCGGATTCCGGGAACAGCACGATGAACCAGAGGAGTATGAGAAGAGGGAGCGAGCTCGCCATGGGTCGGTCCTTTCGGCAGAGGACGGGAGCGGATTCGGCCTATGCCGGGTTGCAGCTCGTCAAACCGCACTGGGGGCCGATTCTAGCGCGGCGACGGGAAATTTCGCTAGAGGGCCGTACGGACATCTTTCGCCTGTGCTGAATGCTTGACGGTGTTCAAAACAGCCGTCAGTTATCACCTACTTTGTCGAGGTGATTTCGATGGTCAGAGAAGATAGAGGTGCCAGAAACCATTTCACCTCGTCCGCGCGAGGCGGTTAACTTGTCGCACCTTCCTGCTTTTCTCGACATTCGGTTTGCGATATACTCCCAATCGTAGGAGTGCTCTCCATGTCCAAGAAGGTCCCCACGCCTCCTCCAGGGTTCGACGATCTCCCGGTCGACGAGCAGATTGATTTCGTCCAGTCGCTTTGGGATCGAATCGCGGCGACCTCCGAGCAAGTTCCTGTCCCTGAATGGCACAAGGAAGTCATTCGCGAGCGCTTGGCGGCGTACAAGGCGAACCCGAACGCCGGCCGAGCCTGGACAGATGTCCGCACAGACATCGAACGCAAGTTGCGCGATCGTTGATCTGACGGATGGTACGGCGACTCGTCGTCCAGCCGCAGTCTGAACTCGATACCCAAGCCGCTGCCATGTGGTATGAAGACCAACGGTCCGGCTTGGGAACGAGGTTTCTCGATGAACTCGACCATGTGTTCCGTCGTATCGTAGACAATCCCCGACAATTTCCGCACCTGGAAGACGAGGTTCAGCGTGCCCTGCTCCGACACTTTCCCTATGGTGTGTACTTCCATGCGGAGGAGGAGAGTGTCAACGTGCTGGCCGTTCTGCACCTCCATCGACATCCTGAGATGTGGAAAAGTCGAAATTAGTAAAAGGGTGCGAACTGGTGAGGCTCTGACAAGAGGGAGTGATGGCGTTCAAAGCCAAGAAGACCGAACATGCTGGAGCTAAGAAAGGGAGCGGTGCCTATTGGGGCCGGAAGGTCGATGCCAAGCGAGAGAGTAATCGGAAGCGACGCGAGGATGCGAAGGCTATTGATATGTGACATGTCGAGATGATCAGGCCCACTGACACGTCTTCGATGAATATGTGGTCGGGCCTTGTAATCCAATCATTGAAGGGCCTCGGCACCGCGCGGCGGACTGATTTGTGTCCGAGGGAATTCAGGCCCGGCTGGTTTCGAGGCGGTCCATGCGGGCTTTGAGTGTCGAAAAATCCGATTCGAGCGTTCAAATTCGCTGATCGAGCTGAGAAAATGACAGTCTCACCAGCGCCCGCATTTCCTTGAATTCGTCACGGAATTCAAAGCGCAGGTCTTGGAGTTCATGCCGGATCGTGGCATGGCCTTCCGCGATCTGTTGGATATCGCTTCGGAGTGATTCGGCAACGATGCCAAAGTGGCGTTTGATCTCCTCCATTTGCTCGGCGTTCATGGGCTGCTTGTATAGACCGATCTATTCAAAAATGCAACGCCGATTTCCGCCAGCGAGACGGGAATAGTCACTTTGCAATACGCTCTCCCGCACGCGGCGGGTGTCTAGTTCGGCCTGCTGTGTGCGACGGCGGGAGAGGAAATCGGTGTCAGTGGGAGAAAGAACGGTGCCAGGAACCGTTTCCGTCTCGTCCGCGCACGGCGGCGTTGGGGACTTACTTGCGGCGACGCAAGCGAGCTTTCACTTGGCTGAGTGAACGTGTTGGTTGTCTCCGGCGGGCGTGGATGAGCTTCCAGAACTTGGGGTCGGTCTGAAGGATGACGGATTCCCAATCTTGTTTGGTCACACCTACCAGCACTGCGGCTGGCTTGCCTTGGCGCGTAATGACCACTCGGTCTTTTTGCGCCTGAGAGACGAATCGATCAGTGTGTCTCTGCAGGTCTTGGACTGTGGCCTTCTTCATAGAATGTCTTCCGTAGTCCGAGCGGCTGGCTTCTTGCGAATGGCTCGAATCTACACTACTCGCTCCACTTCTGCCACGTCATAGAACACTCGATAATCGCCGACTCTCAATGCCCAGATCGGTGGCTCAGCCGTCCACGGCGGGGTCAGTCCGACCAAGATCTTTCGATTACGTGAAACCCGAGTCGGTTCATGCGCGAGGTGTCTCTCCATAGCTTCGATGATCGTGTTCCAATGGAAGGCCGATAGCCTCTTGAGGTCTTGTTCCGCGCCTTTAGCTAATCGAATCTCGTACACTTCGGAATCGTGGCATAGGTGCCATAGGGAATCAAATCGTCGGGCGCTCCTAGTTCGACTTGTTGTACGTCGGCGCCACCCACGGATAGAGGCGTGGAATCGTGACCGTCAGCGCCGCGGCGAGGGCGAAGACAGTGCCGACAACGAATTGGGTCAAGATGGCGGGCCGCATGGCCCCAAGCGAGCCGATGAGCAACAGCATCACGCCGACTAGATGGGCAAAGCGGAGTAATGAAAACATCATGGTCTCTCTCCGGCGATTCCTAGGCCGGCAGAGTATGCGCTCATTCAATGGGAAGGAATAGCGTGAGAGAGGAATTTCGGGCTCGGTCACATGGACTCGTTCATCCGCGGCATGTGATGGTCGTGCTCAGCCGATCGATTCTTGGTGTTATTGACTCCGTTTGTCTCGCCAAGTAGCCTGATTCCAGGGCCGATTTCGCAAGTAGGCGGCGATTCGATCGCCGGTGAACTGTTCCTGTCGCGCATCTGTGCGGAGAGGATGAGGGATGGAGAGCCTTCATCAGCTCGAGATCGTCATCCTCCTACTCGCGGTGGTGTTGGCGCTGACCACGGCCGCGCGTAAGATCCTCATTCCCTATCCCATTCTCCTCGTCATCGGCGGGTTGGTCCTGGCGATGGTTCCGGGTCTCCCGACGGTGACGCTGAGTCCTGATCTGGTGTTCCTGGTCTTTCTTCCGCCCATCTTGTGGGCCGCCGCCTACTTTACTTCTTGGCGCGAGTTTCGCGACAACCTCCGGCCGATTTCGCTGTTGGCGGTCGGGCTCGTGCTGGCGACGACGGCAGCGGTGGCCGTGGTGGCCCACGCCTTATTGTCCGGCATCGGGTGGGCGGAGGCCATCGCCTTGGGCGCCATCGTCTCTCCGCCGGATGCGGTATCAGCAACGGCAATCGGGCGGCGACTGCGCATTCCTCGGCGCGTGGTCACG
>CAZZPI010000078.1:0-4170 GCA_964655865.1 uncultured Nitrospiraceae bacterium | reverse complement strand
ACGCCACGGCTCTGGTCCAGTATCGAGCGGCCGTTGCCGGAGCCGTCAGCGGGACCTTCGTGCTCAGCGAGACGCTCTTCCAGTTCGCCTTCGCCGCCGTGGTGGGTATCGTTATCGGCTTAGCCGTGAGCATGGTCACGCGCTGGGCGCAGTGCGGCACCCAAGATAGTTTCACCGAGATCGCCATCACGTTACTGGCTGCCTACATCGCATGGGTGCTGGGAGAATCAGCGCATGCTTCGGCTGTGCTTGCGTGCGTCGCAGGCGGCCTGCACCTTCGGCGGCATTTTAGCGAGGCTGTGGCGCCGGCCACACGACTGCAGGCGCGCGCCGTCTGGGATCTGCTCATTTTCGTGCTGAACGGCTTCATTTTCACTCTGATCGGCCTCCAGCTTGGCGCCCTACGCGAGGCGGTCCCCTCCGGTCGGTTCGGGTCGCTCTTGATCGCCGGAGTGCTCGTGAGCGCCACGGCAATCGTGGTCCGCTTAGGATGGGTGCCGCTCTCGGCTGCGCTCCCTCGACTGGCAAGTCCGTCGTTACGGGCGCGCGATCCCATGCCGCCATGGTCTCACATCTTTCTGGTGTCCTGGACCGGCATGCGAGGGATCGTCACGCTGGCGGCCGCGTTGGCTTTGCCGGTGACGACGGCCGCCGGCGCGGCGTTCCCGTTTCGAGCCGAAATCATCCTGCTGAGCTTCTCCGTGATTTTGGCCGCATTGGTGCTCCAAGGGCTTTCACTGACTCCGTTGATTCGGGCCCTCCGACTCGAGGAGGACCGAGGGAACGAACAGGAAGACCGACTGGCGCGCGAGCGCACGGCCACCGCGGCGCTGGCCCGGTTGGATGAGCTCACGGATCAAGACCGGCTCGTGTCGGAACAGCTTGAGCGGCTGCGTCTCCATTATGGTCGACGTCTTCAACGTTACGCCCAGTCCGGAACCGTCGATGCGGAGTGCACGCTCGAAGCCGCTAACGCCTTCCGACGCTTGCGGCATGAGACCTTAACGGCTGAGCGGCTGGCTCTGGTCGCTCTCCGAAATGACGGCACGATCAGCGACGAACTGCTCCATCGCCTCGAACACGAACTCGATGTCGAAGCGCTTCGTCTCGGCATCGGAGAGCGACGAGCGCATACGTGATCTGTCGTACAAATAAGACGGTGTCGGGAACCTTTTCGGGTCGTTGCCTAGTTTGTGGAAGCCGGAGCGCACATGGGTGAAGTCCTGCGCATCAGTTCCACCAACCGAAAACAGGTCGTGGACTTGACTAACCGGATCGAGGCTATGATCAGAAAGGCGAAGATGCAAGAGGGGCTTTGCTCCCTCTTCATCACGCACACGACGGCCGCGTTAACGACCGGGGAGATCGGGGAGGGGACCGAAGAGGACTTCCTGCAAGTCGTCGAGCAGATGATCCCGCGCATTCAGTTTCGCCACGCCCATAACCCCTCGCATGCGTGGTCCCACATGGCCTCGTCCATCCTGGGTCCCTCGCTCACCATTCCAGTATCAGCCGGCAAACTGGTCCTCGGCACCTGGCAATCCGTGATCTTGGTCGAGCTGGACGGCCCGCGCGAACGGGAGGTGCACGTGAGCTTGGTGGCGTCCTGATCTCCCGCAGGCTAGAGTTGACAGCGGTCTTTGGCCGGGATGCAGCAGATCATTCGAACCGGGACGGTGGCATCGGCGATGAAGCAGTGCTGCTCATTGGGGGTGATGTAGACGGAATCGCCGGGCTTGAACGCTTTTTCTTTCCCTTCCGTTCGCACCAGACCGGTTCCCGAAATAATGTACACCTCATGCTCCCAGGGATGGGTGTGGTACGGTGTGGTGGCGCCGGGCTGCACGTCGAACACCCGCATGGCGAAGTTCGGCGCACCATCTTGGGCCGTAATCATCTCGCGTATCTGGACTCCCTCGGAAACGCCTGGATAGCGAGTGGGAGCGACCTGCTGATAGGACTTGATCACCATGGCCTACCTTCGCCCAAACCTAGCATGCGGGAGAATGGTCGATCAACCATCGAAGCATGTGGTAGAAATGCTCTGCGCACTGTGATCTGTTACACGTCCTCAACCGATCATGTCTCTGACTGCGTATAACAACGTTCCGATTCCGTCGTTCATGTACGGAACGGCGTGGAAGAAGGAAGCCACGACGCGATTGGTGTTCCAAGCCGTGGAAGCAGGCTTTACCGCAATCGACACAGCGAATCAGCCGATTCACTACGACGAAGTGAGGGTGGGCGAGGCGTTGCAGATGCTGGCCAGGCAGGGGATCCCGCGCGAGAAGCTGTTCCTCCAAACGAAATTTACGCCGGCCAGCAGCCAAGACCACCGCGCCCCGTACGACCTGCGCGCCGATCTCATGACTCAAGTGAGGCAGTCCTTCGACAGCTCGCTCGCCCATCTCCATACGGATTATCTCGATTCATACGTGCTGCACGGCCCATATTCACGCCGGGGGTTGGGACCGGAAGATTGGGAAGTCTGGGCGGCGATCGAATCGCTCTACGATGCCGGAAAAACAAAAATGATCGGGATCAGCAATGTGACAGCCGAGCAACTCACGCTGCTGTGCGAGCGGGCGATGCATAAACCCATGGTTGTGCAGAACCGCTGCTACGCCGCGTTCGGTTGGGACAAGGCCGTGCGGGATGTGTGCCGGATCCACGGCATCATCTATCAAGGCTTCTCCCTGTTGACTGCGAATCGAGAAGTGTTCGCCGAGCCCGATGTACGGGCCATGGCGGCGAAATATGGAACCGGGCTGGCTCAGATCGTGTTTCGATTCGCCATGCAGATCGGCATGCTCCCCTTGACGGGAACCACGAATCCGCAACACATGAACGACGATCTCCAAGCGGACCGGTTTACTCTCACGCCTGAAGAGCTTCAGCGGATGGAAACGATCGGACTGTAACGGGGGGGCAGGCGTGGTGTCGAGCGAGGATCGGACTTTGTTCGAGGGGTTGGGACCAGGCAAGAGGAAACGGCGCCGGGCGCCGTTTCCTCCGAGTCCACGAGAGTTTCACGCGACGCTGCGCAACCTCGGTTTCTTACTGACGAGGACTTGCCTTTCGGCTTCCAGCCAATGCTCCCGGTCATGGCCGTGTTGATACCCACTCTTGACGAAGAGTTCGTAGGCGCGTTCGCGAATTTCCTGTTCCAATGACCCGCGAACTTCTGACGACGGTTCACCTGACTTCTGGTTGGCCATAACTCCTCCTTGGATATAATGGGAGTGCATGTTCCCGGCGTACAATTCTTATCGAACACCATCATCGGCTGTTTTCCAAGCGCTTTCGTAAAAGAATCCGCTGCGCGGGTTGTTTGATTTTCGATTAGCGCGCTTCTAGAATGCTGCGCCTGATGGCCACCCGTCGCGCTCCGATTACCTCTTACCCCAAGAAGCCGAAGCCAGCGAAGTCGGTCCTGCTTGACTCCTCTCTGAAACGCCGGTTTCAGCAGCGTCTGCTCAAGTGGTACCGTGAGCATGGCCGGGATCTGCCGTGGCGGAAGACCTCGGACCCCTATCACATTCTCGTTTCTGAGGTGATGCTGCAACAGACGCGGGTGGAGCGGGTGATTCCGAAGTACCACGAGTTCCTGGAACGCTATCCGACGTTTCAGGATTTGGCTGAGGCGCCGATCGCCGATGTGAAGAAGACGTGGTACCCGCTTGGCTACAATATTCGTCCGGAGCGGTTGCACAGCATCGCATGCGAGACGGTCGGACGATACGGCGGCAAGTTGCCGAGCGAACCGGAAGAGCTGCTCTCGTTCAAGGGCATCGGTCGTTACACCGCGGGGGCGATTCGCTCCTTTGCGTTCAATGAAGATGCGCCGATCCTAGACACGAACGTCCTTCGGGTGCTGCATCGGGTGTTCATTGCGGAGGGCGACCCGAAGGCCCAAAAGGCGAAGTTGTGGGGATTGTCCGAGACGCTGATTCCGCGTGGCAAGGCCTATGACTTCAACCAGGCGATCATGGACTTCGGTGCGACGATCTGCACCGCGCGGGATCCGTACTGTTTGCTCTGTCCCATGAAATCGTTCTGCAAGACGTACCCGTTCGACGCCAAGCGAAACGGATCGTAATAGGGAAGGAAGGATTCCCGTCGCGAAGCGATCCCGCTTCATGGGCCAGGACCGTCATGGCCCTCTGGTCA
>CAZZPI010000077.1:0-8675 GCA_964655865.1 uncultured Nitrospiraceae bacterium | reverse complement strand
TCAGGTCGTGGAGGACAACCAGGGAGCGCTCGAGCAGACGCTCGAAGTCATTGAATCGTTCTTATCCCGACCGTCGTCCCAGGCCGAGCAGCCGGCGTCGCGCCTCAAGCTGGGACTGCTTCCACACCCGTGAGTTCCATGGAATCCACGGCGCTGTTGCGATGGAGCTTCGGCTGGATCTCCATTCCCTATGGGTGGGTCGCACGACTGCGGGCCGGACTCTATGGGATGGGATGGTTACGGGCGGCAAAGCTGCCTTGCCCGGTCGTGAGCGTGGGCAATCTGACGTTAGGGGGAAGCGGCAAGACCCCCGTAACGATTTTCCTGACTCAGTGGTTGATGGCCAGGGGTAAGCGCGTTGCGGTCTTGAGCCGCGGGTATCGTCGCTCCACGAGCGCGCCGTGCTTGCTCGTCTCGGACGGTCGGGACATCCGGGCGGGACCGGTCGAGTCCGGAGACGAACCCTACTTGATCGCGAGCCGATGCCGGGGCGCGGTCGTCGCGGTCGGACCGGACCGGGCGCAAGTGGGGCGATGGGTGTTGGAGCGGTTTCACGTGGACTATATGATTCTCGACGACGGTTATCAGCATTTACCCCTGCATCGGGATGTCGACCTTCTGCTTGTCGATGCATCCAACGTCGAAGGACTCTCCCATGTCTTTCCTCGGGGGCAGTTGCGGGAGCCCTTATCCGCAGCCCGTCGAGCATCCGCGGTCCTGTTCACGCGGGCGGACTCCGACGCGGCCCTGGAGCGTGCGGTTGCGTTGCTCCGGTCGGGCGGCGGCTTTCACGGCGATCCCATCCGGGTCACCTTGCAGCCTGCGGCGTGGATTCGGGTGCAGAGCGGGGAGGAAAAGCCCGTTCGACACTTGGCCGGCGCCTCCGCCGTCATGTTCAGCGGCATCGCCAATCCGGATTCGTTTCGACAGGGGGTGGAATCGCTTGAGGTGAAGGTCCAGGACGAGATTCGGTTCCGCGACCATCACCACTATCGACAGGAGGATATCCGACGCGTGCGGGATGCCGCAGCCAGGGTGGGAGCTGCGACCCTCGTGACGACGGAAAAGGATGCGGTGAAGGTGGCGTCTCTGCTGGATCGGAAGGACTTATGCTGGGCTTTGCGCTTGGAGACCGTTCTCTCGGTGGACGATCGGTGGCTCGAACGGCTCTTGTTTCTGCCGTGCCGCTCGAGCGGTGAGGGGGCTCGTGCATAAGAGTTCGATTCGTCGCATCGTGATCAGGGGCCCCAATTGGCTCGGCGATGCCGTCATGAGCGAGCCGGCCGTGCGAGGGGTGCGGCGCCTTTTTCCCGAAGCCGACGTGACGCTGTTGGTGAGGCCGGCCGTTGCGGAGCTCTTTCAGGGTCATCCGGCCGTCGATACGATTCTCGTCTACGACCGGCAGGGGCGCCACGCCGGCCTGGCCGGGCGATGGGCGCTGGCCAGCCAGATCCGGCGTCAACGCTACGACCTGGCGATTCTTTTCCAAAATGCCTTTGAAGCGGCCTTACTGACGTTCCTCGGCGGGGTGCTGGAGCGGTGCGGCTACGCGACGGATGGACGGAGCGCGCTGCTGACCCTCGCGATCCCACGTCCGGCCCGTGAGGCGCGGCTTCACCAAGTCTCGTACTATTGGCACATGCTGAAAATGCTCGGCCTTCAGGGCGAACCTCCGGCGCCCACCTTGTCGACCACGATGGAAGAAGACGTGGCTGCCGAGCGGCTCTTGAGAAACGCTCAGGTCGGGCCTGGCGACTTGCTCATCGGAATCAATCCCGGCTCGACGTATGGCGGGGCCAAGCGGTGGTTGCCGGAGCGGTTTGCGGAAACGGCCGACCGCTTGGTAGAGAAGGTCCAGAAGGAGACCGATCGACCGGCGGCCGTGGTGATCGTCGGCGCCGCCGGAGAGGAATCGCTGGGCCTGAGCATCGCCTCACGGATGCGGGCCAGGGCCGAGGTGTTCTCCGGACGTACCGGCGTGCGGGAGCTGATGGCCGTCATCAAGCGCTGTGAGCTTTTTATCACGAACGACACGGGCCCCATGCATATCGCCGCGGCGCTCAAGGTTCCGGTCGTCGCGATCTTCGGGCCGACCGATTGGAATACCACGAAGCCCTTCGGTGTCGAACACCGCCTCATTCGGCATCCGGTCGAGTGCGCGCCTTGCTTGTTGCGTGAGTGTCCCATCGATCACCGCTGCATGACGGGCGTGACGGTGGATGAAGTCCACCAAGCTGCCGTGAAATTCTTGGATGTCGTCGAGTCCGAAAGTCGAATGCGTGAAAATCAGAGATCGGAAGACCCGGGCTTGCCGACCGTACGACCTTCTGACTTTTCGACCGCATTGCGCGGTGTGACGGTCTTCCTTGATCGAGACGGTACCCTCAATCGCGACACCGGATACGTCAAATCGCCGGATGAACTCGATCTTCTGCCGGACGTGGGCGAGGCCTTGTCGCGGCTCAAGCGTGTCGGGGCCAAGCTGGTCCTTGTGACGAACCAGTCGGGAATCGCCCGGAAGCTCCTGACCCTCGGTGATCTGGAATTGATCCATGCGAAGTTGCGGTCCCTTTTGGAGTCGGCTGGGGCGGCGCTGGATGCGATCTATTTTTGCCCGCATCACCCGGATGATGCCTGTCTTTGCCGCAAGCCCGGCACCGCGATGGTAGACCGTGCGGTCGCGGATCTCGGTCTCGATCTCAGCCGGGCCTACGTCATAGGAGATCAACTCCGCGATCTGGAACTGGCGGGACGGATCGGCGCCCGTGGGATCTTAGTGACGACCGGGCCGATGGGACCGGCTGCTCTTGAGGAAGTGAAGGCGGCGGGCCTGGCACCCAATCATGTCGCCTCATCGCTTGCCGAAGCGGCGGAATGGATTCTGGCCGATGCGGCGAAAAAGCTCCAGTTATCCGTCCTCAGCCGCTCAGGCTAGGTGAGGGCCGAGGATTATTGAGTATCGGCAGCCTTGTCATGAGCGATTTCCATCGGATTCTGCTCATCAAGCCGAGCTCGTTGGGTGACATCATCCACGCGCTCCCGACGTTATCGGCAATCCGCCGGCGGTATCCCAAGGCCCACATCGCCTGGTTGGTCAAGAACGAGTGGGCCGAAATTCTCGAAGGCCACCCGGATCTGAACGAAGTGCTCTCGGTCGATCGGAGGTGGCGCTCGTGGCTGTCGCTCATCGCGAGGCTGCGTCAGTCACGGTACGACGTGGCCGTCGATCTGCAGGGACTGTTTCGGAGCGGGCTTGTGACCGGTTTGTCGGGGGCGCGGATTCGTGTGGGGTTTGCGGAAGCCCGTGAGGGCAGCCCTCTCTTCTATACGGATCGTGTCACGCTCCCTGTTCTCTCGAGGGCTCCGTGGCGGTTGCTTCCGATGCATGCTGTGGACCGCAACCTCACGCTCGCAGCCCATCTGGGCGCGGACACCAGAGAACCGAGCTTTCCGATTCCGGCGTTCTCCGAAGAGGCGCGACGTGTGCAACGAGCGCTCGCGGAGTTGGGCCTGCCCCCCGCAGATGTGCTGGTCGCGGTGGCTCCGGCGGACCGCCGCAGCGTGAGAAGTTGGGCGGTCGAGCGGTTTGCCGAAGCAGCCGCCCGGCTGCAGAACACCCAGGGTGTCCGTATCGTTCTGTTGGGTACCCCGGCGCCGCGATGGATCGGAGAGCCTTTCGCGGCGGCGGTCGGCACGGGCCTCGTGGATCTCGTGGGCAAAACGACGGTCCGCGAATTGGTGGCTCTGTTGCGACGGGTCCGTCTGTTGCTCGCCAACGATTCGGCTCCGCTCCATATCGCCGCGGCCGTGGGCACTCCGGTGGTCGGACTGTTCGGCCCGACGAATCCCGCGCGCGCGCGACCCTATGGCGAGGGCCACCGCGTCGTACAAGCAGGGCTGGCGTGTAGCCCCTGCGAGAGTCGAACGTGCAGCAATCCCCATCAGTTCGAGTGTTTCACGGCCATCGGGGTTGATCAGGTCCTCGAGGCGGCTACGCAGATATTGAAGATCTAGTAAGATGGGTTTTCCTGTGTAGGTGAATACTCGTTACAGGAGTCTCCAGGCGATGTGGGTCCTCTGGAAAGGGAGGGGGCTACCTGCTCTGCTCAGACGCTCCGGCTCGACCGCACTAAGCTCGCCTCCGCTGGCCTGCGGAACTCGCTGGCTTCTGCGCGGGGCGCGAACCCAGCTTCGAACAGTCCTCAGCCTGCGCTGCGCGCACCGCCTCGGCTCGCTAAGTCGCGGTGCCCGGGTACCCGTTGCTCTTGCTGCAACGGGTGAATCGCGATTCGCGAGGCAGGTCGGGGCAAGGGAGCCCGCACGGAGCGGAAACTCTTGCTCCGACGGGACCAGAGAAGACCTTCGCAATTTCCTGAAGAGCCAGGGAGACCTATGAGCGCACAGGTGGAGCCGAACGGTCGTGAGCGTGTGCTGCTTGTGAGGCCCGACGGCATCGGGGACCAAATTCTTTGCCTCCCGGTCGCATCGGCCCTGCGACGGCACTGGCCTAGCGCCATCATCGTGTTCCTTTCGAGCAGGCAGGCTGCGCCGATATTCGAGCACCATCCGAGTGTTGATGAAGTCGTCCCAATAGCAGGGACGGAGCGGTTCGCCGAGCTGGTCCAAATGTTCCGTGCCGACTACGACGCCGCCATATTTCTGAAACCGTTTCGGCGCTTGATGATCGCCGGCTGGGCGGCGCGGGTGCCGGTGCGCGTGGCGACCGGCTACCGGTGGTACAGTTTCTTTGCCAACCGGCGCGTCTACGAGCATCGCCGTGATTTCACCAAACATGAGAGCGAGTACAATCTGGGGCTTCTTCGAGGATTAGGGCTCGAACCGGGTCCGCTTGAGCGACCG
The DNA here is from genome assembly GCA_964655865.1 of uncultured Nitrospiraceae bacterium. GTDB lineage: Bacteria > Nitrospirota > Nitrospiria > Nitrospirales > Nitrospiraceae > JBBIJI01. The sequence continues at coordinate 3,815 of CAZZPI010000077.1, read as the reverse complement.
CGATTGGTGGTCACGGAGAACGAGCGGAAACAGGCACAAGCGAGACTGAGCAGCGTCCCCTCGCCGCACGTGATCGTGCATCCCGGCGGGTTCACGACCAGGCGCTGGCCAAGCCGGCATTATTGGGAGCTGACCGAGCGGCTGGCCAGTGAAGGTATCGGCGTCGTCCTCACGGGGAGCGCGTCGGAAGCCGACCGGTTTCGTGAGGAAGCGGGCCGGGAACGGTCTCCCCGACAGAACGTCCTGGACTTGATGGGGCAGATATCGCTGCGGGAGCTCATGGGGGTGATCGCCTCCAGCCAGGTCGTCGTGTCCGGAGCGACGGGGCCGGCCCACATCGCCGCCGCGGTGGACGTGCCCACGGTGAGTGTCTATGACCCCCGGCGTATGAACCTACCGGTCCGTTGGCGTCCTCTTGGGAACGGTGTAGTGCTGCGGCCAGACGTCCCGACCTGCGAACGGTGCATTTATGAAGCCTGCCCTTATTGGGACTGCCTGGATCGCATTTCGGTCGATCAGGTTTTGGACCGGGTAGGTGGCGTGCTCGCCGACGCAACACCGATATCAATTCTCCATGTATAGACGAGCGATCTCAGTGCTCTTCAATCATGGGTGGTCTTTCCGTCGAGCCCTCGTATTTTGGTGGGGGCTCTTTCTGGTCATCCAACAGGCGGAACGATTTTTTCTTCTGGAAGAGGCGTGGTCAGTCGAACCTCCAACGACTGGACTGTTGGCCAGGACCTTGTGGACAGGCGCGCGGGCTGATTTGATTGTCGCGACCATCGCCGTGCTCATCGCCGTCTTGCTCGCAGTGATCATCGGGGTGGTCTTACAAACCGTCCGTGTGTTGGGAGTTGGTCACCGGTCACTTGCGCAACGGTCACGGCCAGGCCTTACAACGGCCTCGTGGGGTATCACGGTCGTTCTCGTGTCGTGCCTGATCGTCGACATGGGGTATTTCCACTACAACAAGCAGCACCTGGACTTCGTTTTTTTTGAATATGTGGACGACCTCGTCACTCATGCACGGGAAATCGGCGGTCAGGATGGGCAAGCCGTTCAGCAGACCACGGCCGAACTTCAGGATGGAGAAAAATGGGGCCCGCGTGTCATGGCATTTCTGTTCCTTGAGGGGTGCGCGGTCATTCTGTGGTGGAGCTTCTTTGTCAGGGCACTCGCGCCGTTCTTGGACCGGTGGAGGTCAGTGCATCCTTCGCTTGCCGATCCTGTCCTTGCGCTCGGACTCATTGCCGGGGTCACAGGGTTGCACCACCAGGGACCCTATGCGATTAGACTTGCTCCAATCAGCAGCGGGACGTACTACACTCTGGCTCAAAGTCCGATCCTGTATGCCAGTGAAGCTTTGCGGGAGACGATCGACGCCCGATGGCAGGAGAATGCGCGCTTACGAGGCGGCCTGGGACTTGATAGAGATTGGGTTGCGCTTCCCGAACTCCCCGGACAGTCGGCCACGCTAGGGGGCCTGCCCAGTCTAGACGGCCTCAAGGAAGGAGAAGCACTACCGATCGCCCAGGGCCTGCTTGGTCGAGGGGGGCAGTTCCCATACCCGAAGTACCCCTTGGTACGGACTCAGGGTCCGTCAACCGGGGTCACGTTCGAGCGAACTGCCAATGTCTTGCTCATTTTTGTGGAAGCCTTGGACCGGCGATACCTGGGACGAACCGTTGACGGTGTTCGCCTGACTCCTTTCTTGGATCGTCTGAAAAGCGACAGTGTATTCTTCGAAAATTTCTTTGCGAATGGAGCCCAAACGGCGAGAGGATTGTTCGCCTCGTTCTGTTCTTATTACCCAAGGCGCGGTGTGTCAACGATGAAGGTGCGCTACGCCTATGACTACCTGTGCCTGCCGACGCTCTTGAGGAAAGCGGGGTACCATACGGAGATGCTCATCAGTTCCCAGCGTGATATCGACAGGCTGCATCTGTTCCTGTCCAGAAACGGTATGGATCAGGTGCTCGATCAGAATGACTTTCCTCCGGGTGTGGAAACGATCGGCACTAATGTGAGCCTCGGGAAACCAGACGGCGCGCTTCTTGACCTCATTCGCGACCGTATAAAGGATCAGCAACATACGGGCCGCCCCTTTCTCGTCGCAGCGAAAACATTGACCATGCATCACCCGTTCCACGTTCCAAAAGGGCACCCCGACGTCGAAGCGCTCCGAGCCAATCCCGACGGGTACTTCGCGGCCTTACGTTATTTCGATCTCGAGTTGGAACGTTTCTTTGCCGAGCTGGTAGAAAAGGATCTGCTTCGCAATACCGTCGTGTTGATTCTGGGAGATCACGCTCGGCATGAGCACGTGGGAGAAACGGCCGTAGAAAAACAAGCGGGTCATTTCCTGACGCCCCTGTTCATCTGGATGGATCCCTCATTGCGGATCAGAGACAATTATCATCCTCGAGTCGTCTCAACCGTCGCCAGCCAGGTAGATTTGGCTCCCACGATCTTGGCGATGAACGGCTTGAATCCGAGACTTGCTCCTTTCCTCGGCCAAGACATCAGTTGTCTGCTTGTCGAGGACTGTCTTCAGGATAATTTCGCGTTTCTTATCAGTCCGTATGGTGATGAAGTGATCGGGTTGGCTGACCGCAACGGCATACTGCTCTATGGGCTTCGGACTCAAGCACTGACCCAAGCCAGTCTCGGTCTGGAACACATGTCCAATCCGCTGCAACAGGATCCCCAGGTACGATCTCGTTATCGCCAGCTCATAGGTTTGTACCTCAGTACCAATGAGGTACTCGATCGCAACACGATTTGGTCATGGAAAGAACTTGGTGGCAAGCTGTGACCGCTTCAGCCCCCAAGTTGTCGGCCTACGTCATCGTCTACAACGACGAGCTCAACATGCGGGCCTGTCTAGAATCGGTCCGTTGGGTCGACGAGATCGTGGTGGTGGACTCGTACAGCACCGACGGAACCGAGCGGATCAGCCGAGAGTTCACGGAGAAGATCTATCAGCACAAGTTCGAAGGGTTCGGCAAGCTTCGAAATGACGCTGTGGCCCACACCACCCATGAGTGGGTCTTGAGCGTGGATACCGACGAACGAGTCACCCCCGAACTTCGCGAAGAGATTCTCGCCCTGCTCGCGCGCGGCCCGGATGCCGACGCCTACTTCATACCCAGACGGAACTACTTTCTCGGACGCTGGATCGAACATTGCGGCTGGTATCCGGATTACCGCCAACCCCAGTTGTTTCGAAAGGGTCGGTTGCGTTACAGGGAAGACATCGTCCATGAGGGGTTTGACGTGCAGGGCAAGACAGGGTATCTGAAAGAACACATCCTCCAGTACCCGTTCCGCGACATCGATCATTACCTGCGGAAAATGGACCGATATTCCCAGTTGATGGCACGACGCATGGTCGAGCGGGGACGTCGCTTTCATAGACACCAGTTGGTGACGCACCCGCTGTTTACCTTCCTGAAAATGTACGTCGGTCGGGCCGGTTTTTTGGATGGTGTGCAGGGGTTGATTCTGTCCGGCCTCTATGCCTATTACACGTTCATCAAGTACGTGAAGCTGTGGGAGCTGAGCAAGAAAGAGCGAATAGCGGACAACTACCAGTGAATCGCGGATAGCGAACAGCGAGCAGAGCATGGTTTTGGGCTATTGGCTGCTTGCTGCCCGCTGCGAGCTGCGAAGCAACATGCCGACCGTTAGCGTAATGATCCCGGTCAAGAACGGGGAGCAGTTCATCGCCCGTGCGTTGGACAGTGTGAAGTCCCAAACCTATCGGGACCTTGAAGTCGTGGTCGTGGACGATGCCTCGACCGACCGAACCGCGG
>CAZZPI010000076.1:3989-8679 GCA_964655865.1 uncultured Nitrospiraceae bacterium | reverse complement strand
ATGGGAGGCCCTTTTTATTCACTCCGGTCAGCAAAAACACGCACTTTTTATTTTCAAATTAGGGTTAAACGTGCTGAACAGATTGTGCAGAAGCAGCAGCTGGTTGATGATTTGCAGCAAATGATTTCCAGGTCAGGAGCGGACGCCAGCCAGGAAGCTACATTAAGAAATGCCCTTAAAGCGGCTCAGGCTGACGTGAAATGGTTCAGTTACAGAGGTAAGTGAAACAAGAAGGCTCAAAGAATTAGCGGACTAGCGGTTCGCTGAGTTCAATTTTGGAGTCGCACTCGGTGCAGTCATAAAGGCGGGTAAGCGCGATCTTGTTCAGTGAGCCTCACTCGATGCCAATGGGATTGTCCGTATCGATCGAGATAACAACACGACTGCAAATCTCATTCTTGAGGCGCATTACTTTTTCACGCCGGACATTCACTTCATCAATGTAGAGGCGAAGAATTGGGGGATTGGTCCATTCATCGCAGTCCAGCCAGGGACAGAAAACATTATCGAATCAGCCGGTGCAGGATTGATGATAGGCTTCAAGCGATCGAGTATCATTGCCCCAGATCTTGCACGTGATCGCGGGGACAGCTTCAATATTGGGATCGGCGTGATGGTGAATCCTAACTCTCAGGTTCTTGGCGATGGGATTCAAAAAAACCAACCCCTGCCGACAGGCGAGACCACCGTTAGACTGAGAAAAACGACAGAGATGGGCTACCTTGTGACTTTTTCCTATTCCTTTTAGGTAAATAAGCAGGCTGCCAATCAATATAGGAATTGTTCTGACCAGCCAGCTTGCACTGACCGAAATCTAGAGATGGAGTATGCTGCTCGATCCGAAGGCAACGGTTTTCCCTTCCGCGCCTCGCAATTGATTTCCGCCCAGACCGTGCGGTGTTTCAAGGGCGCCGTCACGAGCAGGCAATTTGTAATTATACGGCTAACACTGACTCACTGTTTAAAGGAAGGGGAGAGTTGAAAACGGGGGGTCAAAACGGGGGTCAGTTCTTGACTTTGCACCTCGGCTCAACCCGCTGGCAGTGAACCAATTCCCGAACCATTTCTCGGCCAGTCCTGAGTTCACCGAAGGGCGCGTGGCGGGCTTTTGTGCGGCTCGACAATCTACTTCACGACAGAGTATCGACGGATATCCGGTTCGGCGGCGAGATGCCCTGTGAGCTTCACCAGCGCGTCCTTGAGGTGTGCCGTCGAAAAATGCGCCTGCTCCGCTGTAGCATTCTCCCACTCCTCGACAAACACAAAATCGTTCGGATCCGATCGGCTTTGAAGAAGCTGATACGTGAGACAGCCAGGCTCCCGACGGGTGGGGTCGACCAAACCGATTAGGATCGCGCGGACCTGTTCCACTCTGTCCTCCTGAGCAGACACTCTGGCGAGCACTCTCAAGCGATCTTCCAACATCTGGTTTCTCCATTCATTGCTTGTAAAACGGATCTATCATGCTCGGGTTGAGAATGGCAGTATCATCATCCCAACAAGGGAGCCATACAAGAACCATTTCCCGGCGCGTGGCGGGCAGATTCTCGTGAAGCGTTGCGCGTGAAGCGTATCTCGTCAGCAGCACCTGCTGTGAGTCCCATTCGCCATTATCTCCTCTCCTTGCGCAGCGATGGTTGAAAGGCTTATATCAGTTGTCAATCGCATCAGACCAGTTCCCACTGGCCACCGCGTTGACAGGTCTACCAGTGCGCAGTAGCCTACACGGTCTCAGCCTACCTCCCCGCGCTATCACTCAGGGAGTCAGCATGGATGCAAGTTTTTGGCACGAACGGTGGCGAACTAATGAGATTCCGTTCCACGAGCGTGCAGTCAACCCACTGCTGCTCAAGCATTTCCCCGCTCTTGCGTTGGCGAAAGGCAGTCGAGTGTTTGTGCCCTTGTGCGGCAAGTCTCTTGATATCGGCTGGTTGCTTTCCTGCGGCCATGATGTTGTCGGTGCTGAACTGAGTGAAATAGCAGTGCGGCAGCTCTTCGCCGAGCTTGGCATGGAGCCCAGCATAGCGGAGCTCGGTAACGTCAGGCACTACAGTGGAAAGCAGATCGATATCTTTGCTGGCGACATCTTTGATGTGTCGCGCGAGATGCTGGGTCCCGTCGACGCCGTCTATGACCGGGCGGCTTTAGTCGCGCTCCCGGAAGACATGCGTCCACGCTATGTGGCGCACCTCAAGGAGATCACGGCCCATGCGCCCCAATTGCTGATTTGCTATGAGTATGACCAAGCCTTGATGGCAGGTCCTCCATTTTCAGTCGGTGGCGGAGAGGTCCATCGGCTTTATGGCGGGAGTTATCGCCTCACGCTGCTGGAAAGTGCGGACGTGGCTGGTGGATTAAAAGGTAAATGTCCGGCAAGAGAGAACGTCTGGCTGCTGAAAAGGCGTTGCTGACGTCGCCATATGACTGCTGAGACGAACTGGCCGCAGGTTATTCTCGTGGCGGGTGTAAGTTGTCAGGGCCTCATTTCCCGGCGCGTGGCGGGCCGACGCATTCCTTGCTGTCCCTCCCCTCACCGCCTACCTACCTACCGATAGATACTCCACCGACTTTGCGCTAGACTCGCCGTATCGGAGTCGTTGGTAATTTGGGGTTGAAAGTGTCTCGGCCACGGCGAAGGTTCTTATGCGACTCGTTGAGAGGTGGGGCTATGGGTGATCACCCGATGTGGAGAGAGTTATCGGCCAAGGATCTAGGGCGACTCTGTCCTTCGGCCGCGGTGAAGACGGTGCGCCATCGAGCAGTTGTGTATACGCAAGGGGATCATTGCGGTTCGGTCTTCCGAATTTGTGACGGACAGATCAACCTCGCTCAGGTGAATCGTGACGGAAACGAGCTGACGATCGGATTGCTCGCGGCCGGGGACATGTTTGGACCGGGGTTGGCCGATCCGCGCGAGACCGAAGCGCAGGAAACAGCGACGGCGAGGGGGACTGTCTCGCTGTGGAAGGCCCCCGCAGACGAGTGGCACGCTCTCCTCGTGGCTGTACCGACCATCGGCGTACGGCTCATCCGTGCCTATGCTGATCGCCAACGGCAATTGGAGCGTCGACTGGCGTGTATGACGTTCCAGCGGACCGAAACGCGGTTGGCTGAGATGCTGCGGGAGCTCTCCGGTGGATTCGACCGGCGATGCGAACATGGGTTCGGCCAACATCTACGGATCACTCAGCAAGAACTGGCAGATTTGGTCGGGGCGACTCGGCCCGTGGTCAGCACGATTCTGAACCGGCTTCGTGACCAAGGGATATTGGGCTATAGCCGGGAGTATCTCTGTGTACGAGACATCGACAGCATCGAGCGTTTACTCTGTCAATGACAAATCCTCTCAACTGTTCTCTAGCGAACAGATCCCCTTCGACTGCTTGTGTCAGAGTACACATGCCTGACCATAACGGTGAGGCCGCGCGAGACGTGCTCGCATGATCAACACAGAATGAGCGAACGTATGGCTTCCACATTTGTAGAAATTACATTGCGCATCGCGGGAGAGCATCGCAGGGCTGCAGCGGCGGTGTATGAAAAGTATCGCGCACCCTTTCTTTCAACGATCACGGGAGCAGAATCGAAGCAGTTGCTCATTCGGCCTGAAGATGTCCAGGTCTTGCACGGGTTTGATTCGAAGGCCCACGCGGAACAATATCTACAGAGCGCCTTGTTTCAGAACGACGTGGTCACCGCGTTGCAACCCTATCTTGGGGGCACGCCAGACATTCGAATCTACGAATCCGCCTAATCTCGCTGGAGGTCCACGCCACCAGAGAGCCTCCTGGTGGCGTGGACCCTACGGATAAGACAAAGCAGCGGAGAGGGCCTCTCCATTTCAACTCAGGAAAGGGAGCATCCCATGAATCCAAATCAAGCACTATGGGAAAAGGGCGACTTTACCCGCATTGCGGTGAGCATGAGAGAGAGCGGAGAGGCACTCGTGAAGAGCTTCGGTGTGACGAACGGTCTGAAGGTCCTGGATCTCGGCTGCGGCGACGGCACAACGGCATTACCCGCAGCGAGACTCGGTGCGGAGGTGTTAGGCGTCGATATTGCGCGCAATTTGGTGGATGCCGGGAACAGACGCGCGCAGCGGGAGGGGCTCACCAACTGCCGGTTTCAGGAAGGCGATGCCTCCAATTTGCACGAACTGAAGGATCACATGTTCGACCTGGTCGTGAGCATATTCGGAGCCATGTTCGCGCCAAAGCCGTTTGACGTGGCCAAGGAGATGGTGCGCGTGACGAAACGCGGCGGCCGGATCGTGATGGGGAACTGGATCCCCAACGATCCCACGTTGGTCGCGCAACTCTTGAAGATCAGCTCCGCGTATTCGCCGCCGCCGCCGGAAGGTTTCGTGAGTCCAATGACGTGGGGGATCGAGAACAACGTGATCGAGCGATTTGCCAAGGCAGGGATCGCTCAGGGGAAGATTTCCTTCGCCCGAGACACGTATACCTTCAACTATCCCGGCACGCCCTCTGAGTTCGTCGAGACATTCAGACAATACTATGGACCCACGATGAACGCCTTCGAAGCGGCGGACAAGAACGACCGAGCCGGCGATCTGCTGAAGGAGCTCACCGCGCTGTTCAACAGCCAAAACAAAAGTCCGTTCGCTGAAGCCACTTCCATTCCCGCGACCTTCTTGCGCGTGAAGGTGTCGGTGTAAGGTGCACCGACA
>CAZZPI010000076.1:0-3979 GCA_964655865.1 uncultured Nitrospiraceae bacterium | reverse complement strand
CCGACACTGCCGGGTTCGAACAAACACCGCCTATCCCATTTGAACGGACGGCGGCATGCGAAGATAGACATTCTGAATTTCGCGCTGCGTGGCGGGCCGGCGCGTGCCTTGTTCTCCCTCTCCTCGGCGCTTCCATCCACTCTTGACTCCCTCTCTATCACAATGTACCATTCGTACAATTCGTACTTTCAGCATGTCTGGGAGTATTTTCAGGACAGGAGAGGTGATCTATGGCGCATTTGCCAGCCAGTAAAGCGAGAGAGGATTTCGCGGATACGATCAACCGTGTCGCCTTCGGGAGAGAGCGTGTGGTATTGCGACGACGAGGGAAAGAGATTGCCGCTGTGGTGCCAATTGACGACTTGCGCCTCTTGGAGGAACTAGAAGACCGCATCGACCTCGTTGATGCTCGAGCCGCCTTGGCAGAGGTCAAAAAGAAGGGCGCAAAGCCACTTGATGCGATCCTAAAAGAACTAGGCCTGTAACTGTCAATGGCCTATACGATCCTAATCTCCCCTCCTGCGGAACGCCAACTTAAAGCGTTCGCCCCTCCCCTTCAAAAACGGTTCGTCAAGCGCCTCAAGTCGTTACAGAATAACCCACGCCCCCAGGGTGTAAAAAAGCTCGCTGGAGAAGATGATCTGTATCGAATCCGGGAGGCAGACTATCGGATCGTCTATACGATCCAAGACAAGGCCCTGATTGTGCTCGTCGTGAAGATCGCGGATCGTAAAGAGGTCTATCGATCGTAATGGGGTTAAGAGATACCCAGGCTTTGCAAGCCAACGTTTCGCGGTGCGTGGCGGACAGATTCTCGTGAAGCGTTGCTCGGGAAGCGTATTTCGTCAGCAGTACCTGCCGTCTGTGCCATATGCCATCGGCTATACATCATCAACTCTTCGCTCCATTCCCAACTTCCCTCTGAAGTCTGAGATGCTTCTCAGACCAGAGCCAATGAGTATCCTGGCCGGAGAGGAACAGGAAACGAACCATGACTACCACTGAGATGCTGAAATCCAAGCGCAACGACATCCTTCAGATTGCCAAACAGCATGGCGTTCACAACGTGCGTGTGTTTGGATCGGTGGCGCGAGGAGAAGCAGGGCCTACCAGCGACATCGACTTGCTGGTGTAGATGGACCGCGGACGCAGCTTTCTGGACTTGATCGAGCTCAGCCAGGAGTTGGAAGTAGTCCTTCAACGCAAAGTTGCTATTCTGACAGACGAGAGCCTTAGTCTCTACATTGAGCAACACATCCACGCCGAAGCCGTCCCCTTATAAAGGACGACCGTATCTACCTTTTGCACGTCCGAGACGCCATTCAACACATTCTCGAATACACCGCAGCCGGGAAAGAAAGCTTTCTTGCTGATCGCAAGACCCAAGATGCGGTTGTGCGCAATCTTGAGATCATCGGTGAAGCGACCAAGTGCGTGTCTCAGTCGCTCAAAGACGCTCACCCTGACATTTCCTGGAAACCTATCGCCGGGATGAGAGACAAACTAATCCACGATTACTTTGGCATCAATCTCCAGCTCGTGTGGGATGTAGTCGAACCTGACTTGCCTGCATTGAAGCTCAAGGTCGCACAGCTTCTTGAATCGCTGAGCAAGCATCCTTGACTGATACCTCTGAGAACAAGAAGGACTACGCCAGAGAATACCCGGCGCGTGGCGGGCATGCCTGGACCAACGAGATAAGGTCTCTAAAACCACAGGGTGAGGTTTGCAGGGAGCCAATCAAATTCGCTGTGAGACTGGTCGGTCACATACTGGGCTTGAATCGTCCGAATTGCGCGGATGTGTGTCTTCGTTGTACAGCGCTGGCTCATGATCGAGCGAACGCACACGCCATTGCGCAAGGAGGTATCGCTTGTTACAGTGAGCAGGAGGGCCATCGCAATAGTCTGGGATCGATTCGTTTTTTCTCCCAGGCTTGCGAGGTGCAACCCTTTCCAGTCTATTACAACCATGACTCACCCACGGAAAGGAGGTTCACCGATGACCGAGACTGTATCAAAAGGAAAAGCAATCTCTCTCGAGTACACCCTCAAGTTGGAGAATAATGATGTGCTCGACACCAACGTGGGAAAAGACCCGTTAACCTACACGCAGGGTGCCAATCAGATCATTCCTGGCGTCGAGAGAGCCGTAGAGGGGTTGACGGTTGGGCAAGCTAAGCATGTGGTCGTGGCACCATCGGACGGTTACGGGGATAGAAATCCGAACGCAGTGCAGGAGGTGTCCAAGGGGAAGGTTCCTAAAGACATCCAAGTCGGCATGCGGCTCCATGGGAAAGATGCGGCTGGTCACGACGTTCGACCTATTGTAGCAGAGATAAACGACGAGACAGTGCTCCTCGACTTCAACCATCCTCTGGCCGGTAAGACCCTTTTCTTCGACGTGAAGGTGGTGGATATACGTTAAGAGACCCACCGATCCCCCAGAGACGTCTGCAAAGAAGGGGGAGCTGGCCCGAACGCTGCGAAGAAAGGTAGCGAGACCTGCCGGGAAGTCGTCGTTCTTGACCCGTCGCGTGTCGCTCCTCCCTACAATCTATGAGTCTGACCCCACGGAGTGGTATGAGTACGTCAGACGAAGGCAGCCATGGTTCGATTTCACGTGCGTGGGAAGACCGAGAGCCACCAAGAACTGGTCAGCGTGACAAGAAAACGGTGTCAGGATGAGCAAGCCCCCACCCGCAGGGGCGGGGTAGTCGAAGGATTGACTGCACCCAGCTTTCAGCAGTGTAATGTCTGCAATATGACCTGCCCGATCTGCAAAAAACCCACGATCTGGGAAGGGAACCCCTGGCGACCGTTCTGCTCGGAACGGTGCCAAATCATCGATCTGGGGACATGGGCGGCTGAACTCTATCGGTTTCCCGGAAAGGAAGGGACCGTCGAACCTGCCGAGTCGGACACTCGCCAGGACGGTTGACGCGGACCGTGAACATGACCTCTAGGGAGCGTGATAAGAAGAAGGAGGGGGAGCGGCCGGCGGATCCACGGCAGCCAGCCGGGTGATGCAAAAACGCCTGACCGGATCATCTTCGGCATCCGGGTCGCCTCCCTCCCAGAGCACCGATCGGACATTCCATCGCACCACAGGATAGAACAGAATCGCCGGAGATGTAAACAAGGCGCCGAGAATCGGATAGAGCATCTCATCTTCCTCGATTCTGGTCTCGATGCGTTGGGCCACGCGCCGGAACCAGGCGAGCTGTTCCCTGTGTTGCGACCGCATCTCGATCATCTTCCGGTACAACTCCTCTTCCTGATCGCGAGTCACCGGAGGACTTCCGCCCAGATCGACGAGGGGATGGGACGCGATGACCTGCGATACAGAAACCTCTTTAAAATAGACGGACGGCACCGCGGCCTCGCGCACGGTATTCTCCCGCTCATACCGTGCATAGTGAGCGGTTCGCCAGGCATGCTCGGCGGATTCCACCTTGTCCTGCGATTGCCACACCCCTGTCATGAGACTTCCCAAACATTGTGCTTCGCGTTCGCGGGTAGCGGACACGCATCCGAACAGGATGCAGGCGATGAGGCTCAATAGGAACGCCCGCATGGGCGAATCTCCATGGGATCCGCCAACACTGTACGCCCCTGTGCCCGCAAGTCGCAAGCACGAGTGTGTGTCCCTCATACGGCCGTCACGTTTACGGAGATATAGGGCATCGCGATAGAGATAGAATGGCGATATTCTGCCGGCGTCGATCACCCAACGGGAAACGGGCGCACGGAACGATGGCTAATCAGAACCATGCATGATCGATCGAGGACCAGAGTTGTCATCGTCGGGGGCGGATTCGGCGGACTGACCGCGGCGAAGTCGCTCCGAGACGCCGATGTCGACATCGTGCTGATCGATCGGACCAACTACCACCTGTTTCAACCTCTCCTCTATCAAGTGGCCACTGCCGCCCTGTCGCCAAGCGACATCGCTTGGCCGTTGCGGACGACGTTTCGAA